>CAHJXG010000286.1 GCA_903644035.1 Rhodospirillales bacterium | reverse complement strand
CGCCACGATCTGCTCCACCGAGAACCGCTTCTTCATGGCAAATCTCCTCATCCAAACTGGGGAAATCCGCCGAAAAATTAACACCAGGACCGGACCACTTCCGCCGTGTCACCTCAGTCACGGCACGCCACCCAAGATTGCACCAGCGATTGGATCACCCTGGCCGGCAAGCGTCAGAAGCCGAGACATGGCTTCCAGCCGCCAAGCGGCGCTGGCCCGCAGCAGGAGCCAAGTGCTGCGTGCGGTCTCGGGAACATCGGACTCTCCGGGAATGACTGGAACAGACGTATCCGGCACGAACTCGACGCGGGTGACCGAGGCGCCGTCCGCCCCTTGGATGCGCAGTGACCCTGCGCCAGCGACGAAACCGCTCAGCGGCAACTCGGCGCTTGTCCCGGCGGTCGTGACGACGGCCTCGTGCTCCGCCTTGTCGCGAACGGTGACGGCAAACGGGCCGGCGCCTTCCCATCGCAGCAGCAGCGGCCTTCCCAATCCGACTCGCTGCCGCACCGGCGGCACGGGAGGCGAAAGCCCCGGCGGCGCATGATCAATGCCCCGGCTTAGGCCCGGACGGACACGGGCCGCGGCCTGCGCTTCGGAAAGGTTGGGAGCGAACAAAGCCAAAAGCGCGACCGTCCGGTTCAATATTCCGGTTGGAACCAGTTGCTCGACGACAAAAGGAGAGTCACTCGCGAGCACCGTCTTGACCACCCGATTGGGCAACATGATTTCCACGCGCGTGGTCGCCTCCGCCTGCAACCGGTCGCCGATGCTGAGCAGGCAATCGGTTCCCGCCGCGATCCGATCATTGCCGCGGCTGACCCAGGCACGTGGCGCTCCGCCGTCATCAGCCTTTAGACTGACGATCCGGGCTTGCAGGCCGGGGGTCGGGCCGCACGGCGTCGCAGAGGATGCACCCCGCTCTTCGGCCCATGCCGGCGTGCATAAAGCCGTGAGAGGGAGGGCGATACAAAGCATGGAGAGGACATCCTTGAACGTAGCAGCGGCAAGCTTCCTCGCGGCATGCTTCACTTCCATTGCCATCTCAGCCAATCCCTCGAACGCCACGGCCAGCGCAGGCGTCACTGCGCCCACCATTGCGTGGCTTTCGGCCAGGTCCGATTCAGCCCAGAAGGACGCTCCCAAGAGAACAAGGATCACGTTTACGGCCACGCCCGCGAGCGACACGAGCCAGGCAAACGAATGCGGCCGTTTCGGTTGTCTCGATGGCAGCAGTTTTCCCGAGGCGGACCTGGCGCCTAGGTGAAACAAAGTTCCCACTGCTGCCGCAAGCAGGATAAGACGAACTTTCATCCACCAGTCTTTTTGCTCCTCCACGATCAGCCTGCCCGAGAAGGCCACCATGGCATTGGCATGGACAACCGATCCGGGCATGCCTCCCCCGAGCGGTGTTTGATGCAGGTCGCCAGAGGCCGCGTAACTCGCCCCGACGAACACGACGGCGCCCGCAAGGCGCCGAGCGGCTTCGGGCCGTTCGAGCAAGTCAACCGCCTCGATCACATCAAACCGGTCCGGGCTGTAGCCAAGCGAATCCCGTCCATCATCCCCCTCGGGTTGCCATGGCAGTGTGAACTGGATTCGCCGATACTCCCCATCGGTGCCTCGGTGAGGTACGTAGGGAGGGTCGCCCAGACTGATCGGGTGCTCGCAGCGCGGCTTTGGAACGAAACAGCCGATCTCGTTTCGTGCAGCCTCAGACTCCATGGCCGCCGCGAGAAACCCGACGCCGAACAACAAAGCCCCATTCCCTGCCGTCCGGTCGTCCCTCGTCGTAAGACCGTCCCGTGCTGGCAGATCTCCCCCTGTCATCTGCTCGTCCACTGTCGTCCAGGCCTGCACTCCCCGCACGACCCCGTCCGCGTCAGCCAGCAGCGACGGCGATGCAAACAACAGGGGATAGGCGCCCGCTGCCGCGCACCCGCCATCAAGCAGCGACCGCGCCCGTTTGGCCCGGCCAGGCTCTGGCACCAGCGGCATCGGCGTGATGACCGGAAATGCCGTCGTCGCGTCCCGGACCGCGTCGCACAATGCGGCGTCACCCGTCGCGCCCGGCGACAGGTCAAAGTCGAGGACCAAAAGGGGGGGGTGCTCGGCGCTGATCTTGTTGACCAGTTGGGCGAGGCGATCGCGTGGCGCCGAGAAGCCGATCGTGCAGCCCGCTGCAGACTGCTCGGCCCATTTTGAACAGGTCTTGTCCCCAACGGATACGAACATCACCCGCGGGCCAAACTCGTCCTTGCTGGCCAAGCGATTGCGAGCCACCTCGCGCATCAGATAATCGCCGGCCGCGCGGTCCAGCAGTTGGACCGGCTCGGAATGACCGACAACATACATCAGCCCGGCCACAACGGCGCCCAACGTGCACAACGCTGCAAACTCGGGTAAACCCTCGCGCCAGCACGCCGCTGCCCACGACCGCCAGCGGGACGGCTTTGCTGGCACCCGCCGCGCGCTTGTCATAGTGGGATAACTCGGGAAGGCTGACACGCTGGGCTTGCATCCGCAACGCGGAACCGGCCGAGTTTCGCTGCTTGAGAATCTTGCATGGATTGTCCCTACTGCCTGGAATCGGTAAAGGATGGCGCGCTGACGTGCCCACACTGCATGAGCAACCTCGCCGTGCTGACCCCGCTGCTCGCGCGGTTTACGGTGCTGGAAAGCCGCGTCGCTGCCCTTGAATCTGACCCAACCGCATGGAGCAGCGACAGCAAAGAAGCGGCAAACCCAACTTCCGAAGCCGCAGCCCATCCGGAGCCTGAAGACGGCGCCGCTGCGGCGCAAGCCAGCTTCCCACGGCATGGCCCGTTCAAGTACCTGTTCGTGGATGCCACGGTCGCGCTCATGCTGCTGGTGCTCACCCGCGCTTTCCTGGTTTTCGTGCTGGACTGGCCGGTTCTCGTGCTGCGGCTGTTTTGCGTCATGATCCCCATGCTGTGCGCCACCCGGGCGGCGCTGCGCCAGCCGGCCGCGTTCCGTTGGAACCTGATCGCGGCCGGCCTGCTCGGCGTTTCGGCGGTGCTGGGCATGTCCGCTTCGATGGCGGCCTTGGACCAAGTGCCGTTGCTGCCCTGCCCCGCGGCGCCCGGGAATGGCGGGAAGCGCTGGAGTTCGTCTTCAGCATCGCCACTGCCTGGCAGACCGGATACCTGCTCGGCAGGCGCGCGACCCGGCATCGCGGAACACAGGAAGAGATGCCCGGCCTCCTGAAAGCGCTCGCCATCGCGACATCTCCACGCGGCACCGACTATGCGCAGCTTGAGCAGCGGGCCAGCGTGATTGGCTCGCTCACCGGCAGCATCGCGCCCGTGCTCACCGCCGGCATATCCGTCCTGAGCGGGCTGCGTTCGTTGCTGCAGTAAAGCGGCGCGCGTTCAACGGGCGACGCTCACGTGCACAACGGCCAGACCTTCCCTGCCGCCGTCGTCGCGGATGTCGATGTGCAGATCGTAGGCGCCTGCGGGCGCTTCCGCGTCGCGCAACTCGATCCCGTCCTCGGTAACGAACGGGCGCAGCCGGGCCGTCAGGTCGGCCAGCGGCTCACGCAGCAGCACGATGTGGACGCTGTTCGGGTCCACCTTCGCCCCACCATGCGGAACAAAGCGGACGTGCAGCACAAAAGGCGCCGTCACCGTGTCCTGCGGCGCGGCAAGCTCAATGCCGGGGCCGCGCGTGATCCCGCGGGAATGCTCGGACACGCGCGCCCGGGCCGCCTCGGCGTCTGAGATCAGCATGGTGGCCGAGGCCGTTGGGACAAGGCTGGCAGCGCGGCGACGGCAATGACGTAGCCCGCCTTCATGCCGCGTCATCCGCTTGCTGGTTGCGGACGCCGGGGCATCACGGGGCGCCGATCCTGCTTTTCAGCGACACAGCCGTCCTCCCTCCGTCGTCTGCACTTCCCAGGAACTCGCGGACAAAGCCTCCAAGCGCGCCCTGGGGGTCGATCGACCGTGCCCGCGCGAGCGCGTCCTGGCCGAACCGTCGGACCAGAATGGCAGCAGCGAGCCGGTCCGGCTCCTCGCACGCGTTCGTGCGGAGACTCCAGCGTGCCCCCGGCAGCGGTTCAAGTCCGCAGCGGCCGGCCGGCGGAGTGTCGCGCCAAAGCAATGTCAACAGGTCCAGGACGGCCGCGCTGCCGCTGCCGAAATATGAGTGGTGCAGCAGGTCCGCAGGCACGGCGCTCACGTCCACGCTGTCGATGCCGGCGACGCTGAGCAAGTGCGGGCCGCCCTGCCCGGCGCGACCGAAACCGCCATGGACCCGGCTCGACACGTTCAAGGCAACGTCGTTGTCGGAGGCATACAGCGTCACCCGCCGCGCCACCCGCGCCAGGTCCGGCGCGGCTTCGGCGAACAGGTCGGCATCGATGTCCGGCGCGGCGAAAACTACCTCCTCGAATGGCGGCTCGCCGGTCCAGGCCGCTTGCTGCAACGCCGGCAGCAGCGCACGGCTGCCCATGCTGTGCGCCAGCAGGTGCAGCCGCTCCGCCGTTTCGGGATCGGCCGAATCGGCGTCGCGCAGCGCCGTCCGCACCAGGCCGAGGAAGCGATACAGCTTCGCAGCACTTGCGGACACGTTTGCCTCGTCCACGAGGTAGCCAAGCGTGCTGCCGGTGGACGGCCAGCTATACAGAATCGGGGCTCCCTCGAACCCGAAATCGTAAGCGATCTGCGCCGCGCGCCGCGCTGCATCCTCGAACGTCACGTTGTATCCGTGCACGAACACGAACGCTTCGTGACGCCGGCCGACCCGGGACGCTTCGCGCAGCCCGGCCATGAAAGCGGCCGGTTCGTTCGGAGCTACCGACAGAAGCAATATATGCCGCTCCGGATTGGCGCGCAGGTCGAACCCGGCCATGGAGGGCGCTTCCAGCACGGTGTAGCGGTGGGTGCGCGGGATGCTGACCTCGACCGAGCCCAGCTCCAGCTTACCCCGTCCGGAGCCATAGAACGCGTCCGGCTCGGGGTGTCCGGTACGCGCCCGGTTGGTGCCGTAAAAGACGCGGACCCGGGTGAAGGCGCCCGGCGCAGGCTCCCCACCCACGCCGCGCATGCGCTCCTCCCGCGGGCCGGCCG
>CAHJXG010000285.1 GCA_903644035.1 Rhodospirillales bacterium | reverse complement strand
GGAGGTGCCGCGCACCGCGTCCAGCATGGCCGGGCCGGAGCGCAGCGGCGGCAAGCCGCCGGGCTGCGCGAACTCGGCCCAACCGGTCGCGCGCGGGGCGAAGGAATGGCTCTCGTGCAGGAAGCCGCCGATAGCGATGCGAAGAGGCATGCGTTCTCTTTCCAACCGAGACAGTGACCCTGCCGGCGCGGGCGGGCTGACGCAACAGCCAGGCACGGCTTGCGATTTCCGGGCTGACCACGCGACTACATCGGCAAGTAAAGCTCGCCAGTTCTTCTGCGCGCGAACAGGCTTTGAAACGGTCGTCGCTGTTCCAATCTGCAGTTCCTCCGACAATACCAAAACCGGATGGCGGCAATGGCGAACGGGTGGGCTCCAGACGGGGCTGTGCAGGATCAGATCGACGACACCGTCACGGACGAAGTGATGAAGGCGCGGGCGCGCATGCCAACGGGCGAGGGCGAGGCGCACTGCGTGGAGTGCGGCGACGACATTCCGGAAGGACGCCGCCTTGCGATCCCGGGCGTCCGGACCTGCGTCCCGTGCCAGTCAGCTCTTGATCGCCGTCCGGCAGACATCGGGTTCAATCGCAGGGGCAGCAAGGACAGCCAGCTCAGATGATGCCATTGCTTCTTCGGTTCGGCCCGCCAGGCTCCGCGGTGAGCCGGCACACGGGCGCCATGGAGCGGCAGATCGGGGTTGCCCGCGCGGTGGGTGGTCAGGATGCCCCTGCCAGAACGGATGCCTGCGCCTCTGCACTCCCCACGGCTGATCCGAACAACGGCAACCCGGCATCCTCGTGCATCGGCGCTTCGAAGTTCGAGACCGTCACGCCGACCAGTCTGATCCCCTTCCCGGGCGGGAACACCGAGCGGACGAGATCAAGGCTTGCCTGGCGAAGCTGCGCGTGGCGGGTCACCGCGCCCGGGTAGCTGCGGCTTCGGGTGACCTGCTGGAAGTCCGCGAACTTCACCCTCACCGTCACGGTCCGGCCAAACGCCCGCGCGCTTTCGCACCAGGACCACACGTCGTCGGCCATCCGCAGCACGCCAGCCTCGATCTCGGCAGCCTCGACAAGGTCGCGGTCGAAGGTGGTCTCCGACCCCGACGACTTGCGCGTGCGGTCGGGATCGACGGGCCGGTCGTCCTCGCCCCGCGCGATCGCATAGTACCAGCCGGCGGCCTTGCCGAAGTGCTCCTGCAGGAACGCCATCGACTTCGCCCGCAGGTCGGCGCCGGTCTCGATGCCGAGCGCCTGCATCTTCCTGGCCGTCACCGGGCCGACGCCATGAAAGCGGGCGACGGGCAGCGTCTCCACCCAAGCCGCACCCATGCCGGGCGTCACCGCGAACTGGCCGTTGGGCTTGCGATGGCCCGAGGCGAGCTTGGCGAGGAACTTGTTATACGAGATCCCGGCCGAAGCGGTCAGGCCGGTCTCCTCCAGGATGCGGGCGCGGATTTCCCGGGCAGTCGCCCAAGCCGTCGGCAGGCCCCGCAGGTTCTCGGTGACGTCGAGATACGCCTCGTCGAGCGAGAGCGGCTGTATGAGCGAGGTGTAGTCGGCGAAGATGCCGTGGATCTGCCGGGACACTGCCCGGTAGATGTCGAAGCGCGGCTTGACAAAGACGAGCTCGGGGCACCGGCGAAGGGCGGTGACGGACGGCAGCGCCGACCGGACGCCGAACTGGCGCGCCTCGTAGCTGGCAGCGGCCACGACGCCCCGGGCAGCCGGGTAACCGACCGCCACCGGCCGGCCGCGAAGGGCGGGGTCGTCCCGCTGCTCCACGGACGCGAAGAAGGCGTCCATGTCGACGTGTATGACCTTGCGCGCCGGTTCGCGATCCATCGCCGGCACCATAGACCAAACGGAACGGGCCGTGAACAACGAAGGTTGTCTCGGTTCCACGCCGTCCGCTTCGGGATTGATCGGCTGCGCCGCGCAAGCGCCGGCGATGGTCCGGGCGGCCGTGGCGCGTTAGGGTCCGTCCGCCTCTGGAGTTGCACTGCCTCATGGAACATCCCCCGCCACCTCCTGACGGCGTTCCCTGGCCCCGCGCCACGCCGGAGGAGGCGGGGTTCGATGCGGTCCGGCTTGCGGCCGCCGTCGTCTTCGCGGAAGCGCATGAGACCCCGTGGCAACGGGACCTACGCGCACAGCTGGAAGCTGGCAACTTCGAGCCGCCGCCGGACAACGAGATCATCGGCCCTGTCAGCCCGCGAGGCGGCCCCAACGGCCTGCTGCTGCGGCACGGCAGGCTGGTGGCGTCGTGGGGCGACACGCGCCAGGTCGACATGACGTTCAGCGTGGCCAAGAGCTACCTGTCGATCCTGGCCGGGATTGCGGTCGCCGACGGACTGATCGCCGACCTGGACGAGCCGATCGGCCGATCCGTCGATGATGGCGGGTTCGAAGGGGCGCACAACGGCGCCATCACCTGGCGGCAGATGCTGCAGCTGACCTCGGAGTGGGAAGGCAGCCTGTTCGGCAAGTCCGAGCAGATCGACCGCAACCGCAGCCTGGCCAGCGAGGCGGCAGGGCGTCCTGTCGGGGCGAAGGGCGCCGCACGTCCCTTGCAGGCGCCGGGCACGTTCTGGGAGTACAACGACGTCCGGGTGAACCGGCTCAGCCTGGCGCTGCTGCGACGCTTCGGCCGCGCCCTACCCGAGGTGTTCGCGGAGCGCATCATGCGGCCGATCGGGGCCTCCGGCGATTGGCGCTGGGAGGGCTACCGGACCTCGTTCGTGGACGTGGGCGGCCGGCCGGTGCAGTCCGTGTCCGGGGGCGGGCACTGGGGCGGCGGGGTGTTCATCCACGCGGAGGACCAGGCCCGGATCGGGCAGCTGATGCTGAACCGAGGCCTATGGGGCGGCACGCGCATCCTTCCCGAGAGCTGGATTGCGGCCTCCGTCGCGCCGTGCCCGCTCAACCCGCGCTACGGCCTGTTCTGGTGGCTGAACAGCGACGGCAGCTACCAGCCCTCCGCACCCCGCGACAGCTTTTTCGCCATCGGCGCAGGCGGCAACGTCACCTGGATCGATCCCGGCCACGGCCTGGTTGCGGTGCTGCGCTGGATCGACAGCACGAAGCTCGACGCCTGGATCGGCCGCGTCCTGGCGGCGCTGGTAGGTTGAGGGCCTGCGACAAGTAACCGAGGAAGTCTGCCTGTCGCGGCCAATCACTCTCAAAACCGCCGGGCCGCGTCGGCCAACCTTATCCGGTTGACCGCGACGGGGAGGCCGTCCGTTGATCAAGAGGTTCAAGCACAACCGCCGTGTGGCCACCCGCTGCGATCACGCCGTCAGCAGCTTGCTGAAGCCCTTCGACGAGCGAGCGAAGTGCCGCCATGCGCTCGCCTAGGAACTCCATCAGAACGCGAACCCGGGGCACGTGCCGGAGGTCCGCATGCGTCAACAGCCACAGATCAGTGGCCAGCGAGGCCACAGGCGGCCCCAGCCTGACCAGGGCCGGATGGCGATCACCGGCGAAGCACGGCAGGAAGCCGACGCCGATGCCGGCCTCGATCCCGGCCACCACCCCGCCCACGGTGTCGAACCGGCACGCGATGCGGCCTTCAGGGACGTTGCCGCGGAGGTGGGATGCTGCCGCAAGGCCGGCCAAAGCGTCACCGAACCCTACCCATGGCGTGTCGATGGCAAAAAGATCGGTGTTGCCGCCTGCGCTCCCGGGCAACGCGGCCGTCGCGTAAGCAGCCCAGGCGATCCGCGCGACCTTGCGCCCCACCAGGGTCTCCGGCGGGGAGGACGTCGCACGGATTGCCACATCGGCATCCCGGCGGGACAGGTTCAGCGCGGTGTTCCCGGTCACCAGGTCGAGCCGGACCTCGGGGCACGCACGCTTGAACTCGGCCAGCAAGGGCAGCAGCAGATCGAACAGCAGGGCATCGCTGGTGGCGATCCGCACCTCCCCGGCCGGGCTAGGCGACTGGCCGGCGACCCGGCGCAGCACGGCCGTGATGTCCTCGTCCACCCGGGACGCAAGGGCCGCGATCTCACTCCCCGCCGCGGTCAGCGCGTAGCCGCTGCGGTGCCGCTCGAAAAGCGTCGTCCCCAGCGCCGCCTCGATCTGCCGGAGACGCCGGAAAACCGTCGAATGGTCCAGCCCCAGGCGCACCGCCGCCGCCGGCAAGGTGCACGCCTCGGCGATGGCGTTGATCAGCCGGAAGTCGTCCCACGCCAAGGAGCGTGCGATGGTCGGCAGCGTGCGTTTCGCGTCCTGCGTCACCGGTCGGTCGTCCGAAGTCCCAATTCCACGATTGCACCGCTGCAATGGCAAGCGCCACCCGCCCGGCCTAACTGATGCGGCGAACGGCGGCGCGGCCGCCCTTTGAGGATACGGCATCATGGCCCGCAACGGCATCCATCACGTCACCGCAATCGCCGGGGACGCCCGGCGCAACCTCGACTTCTACGCCCGCACCATCGGGCTGCGGCTGGTGAAGCGGACC
>CAHJXG010000284.1 GCA_903644035.1 Rhodospirillales bacterium | reverse complement strand
GCCCCAGCCCGGCGCCGCCAGCGGGGTCGCGCCGTCATTGTCGGCCACCACCACAAGCGACGGCGCCACGCCGCCGGCCGCCGTCGCCTCCGCCCAGGCGGCCGGCCAAAGGTCGGGGTTGAGCGCTGCCTCGTACAGTCGAGACAACAACGGTTCCAAATCTGTCGTTGCAGCCATCATGCGTCCTCACCGACCGGGTTCCACAGCAGCCCTGGCGCGCGTATTAGGCACACGCCAACGTGAAACCTACAATTGCAATCCTCAGGCAAACCTGACCCAAACCACAGAAATGACCTGTTTTTCACGCGATTGACGCGAGTATAGCGCGACCGATCATCGCAACGGTTGTCGGCACAGCGGCATTGCCTACCGCCTCGATGCGCATTCGCCGCGTCCGGTCCACCCGGGCGGGAAACCCATCATCCACTCGGCGAACTCCGGGTGCAGCCGCCCACCCACCGCGTCGTTCAGCTGGCAGGCACGGCGGCGGCGCTGCTGGCGCAGGCTGCCATGCTTCCAGTCCCGCGCCACCGGCGTCGGCAGCAGCGGCTTGCGCCACCAGCCACATGCGGGCGCGGCGGTGCGGCGCGCCGGCATGGACAGCACCCACCACGAGCGGCCAGCAGGCGTAGCCCGCAGCGTCCAGCTCAGCGACCACCCGGTCCGCGCCCCGGCCTCGAAGGCCAGGAACGTTCTCAGCCAATACCCAGTCCGGTCGGCACTCACGGACCAGGCGCGCCATGTGGGACCACAGGCCCGAACGGGCGCCCTCGATCCCAGCGCCTTGGCCGGCAAGGCTCGTGTCCTGGCACGGGAAGCCGCCGCAGAGCAGGCGGGGCCGCGGCACCCCGTCGGCGCGCAGCCGCGCGGCGGACAGGGTGCGGATGTCGTCATACAGGGGAATGCCGGGCCAGTGCCGGGCGAGCACGGCGCGGGCGAAGGGCGCCGCCTCGCAGAAGGCGACGGTGCGCATGCCGGCCCAGTGCAGGCCGAGGCTGAGACCGCCGATGCCGCTGAATAGGTCAAGGACAGTGATCTCCGGATGCGAGGGTTGCATCCCCCCGTGTTCGAATTGTGACCGCACCAGGTCAAGGAATCCTTAACGTCCACGCATCGGCCGATCCCACGGCTGCATCCAACCCGCGCCTGCGCCGTTGCAGGCGGGACACAGGAGGTGTCTGATGGCCCTTACCTCGCCCGCGCAGGCGGTCACGTTCGGCTACCCGCCGCTCGACACGGTGAAGCCGGTGGCGGACGACGTGTTCATCGTCGACAGCCTGCTGCCCGGCGCGATCGGCCGGGTGCTGCCGTCGCGGATGACGGTGATCCGGCTGCCGGACGGCCTGCTGCTGCACTCGCCCACGCGCTACAGCCCGGCGCTGATGCAGGAGCTGGAGGAGCTTGGCCCGATCCGGCACCTGGTCGCGCCCAACCTCGCCCACTGGGTGCATCTGGTGGACTGGCAGGGCGCCTGTGCCAGCGCCGTGACCTGGGCGGCGCCCGGGCTGCGCCGGCGGTCGCCGGTGCGCAAGAGCGGCGTGCACCTGGACCATGACCTCGGCGGGGCGGCGCCGGAGGAGTGGGGCGGCGCGATCGGCCTCGCCGCCGTGCCGGGGGGGATGGGGGTGCAGGAGATGACGCTGTTCCACCGGGCGACGCGCACGCTGGTGCTGACCGACCTGGTGGTGAACCTGGAGGCGCCGATGCTGCCGGCGGCGGTGCGCCCGGTGGCGCGGCTGCTGGGCACGCTGGCGCCGGACGGGATGCCGCCGGCCTATGTGCGGGCGGTGTTCAAGCTGCGGCGCCGGGCGGGGGCGGCGGCGATGGAGGCGCTACTGGCGCTGGAGCCGGAACGGGTGATCTTCGCGCATGGCCGCTGGTTCGAGCGGGACGGGACGGCGGCGCTGCGTCGGTCGATGCGGTGGCTGCTGGGGTGAGGGGTGGGGCTACGCAGGAGACCTTCCCGTCGCCTGCCGTGCCCTGACCTAATGATGATGTGCCCTCGCAATGGCTGGAGCTTGAAGTATGTCGATTGGGATCGGTGACCGAGAACACAATTTTCAATGATTAATTTGGAATGAGTAATATTGCCAACAAATTTGAACGGTGAGGATTAATTTTAATATCGACTAATTTCCACTAGACTCTCAGACTATTGGGAAGGTTCATACATAGGACGCCCATGAAAGCTTTATTTTTCCCATTGTTTGTTGTCATATCCAGCGGCCTCGGCGGATGTGGGACCGATAGCGGTGGCATAGTTTCCATCGGACCCGACTCATACATGGTTGGAGGACTAGGACATATGACCGATTATTCCAGCAGTGCTGTTAAGGCAAGACTATACAAAGAAGCTGCCATCTTCTGCCAGCAAAAAGATCAAACGATGTCACCCTTAGCGAGCAGTGGCACAGACTCAGGATATGCTACCTATGCATCAGCTGAAATACAGTTTCGGTGCTTAAAGACAAGCAATACCGGCATTCGTTAGTGTAGATGCAAATAAATATTAAATTCCTGGCTGTTTTTGAACCTTGAAGATCACTTTCCCTGGATGTCAGTTTTGATCAGTTGGGCAGCCATCCATCTTCGAGCACATCGGCAAGGAGCCACGGGCAGGCATCAGGAAACGTCTGAAGGCCCGTCTCGCTGATCGCCAGAGTCACCGCGTCGGCCCAGACGCCCTCGCCCCACTCCGGGTCGCTCAGAAGCGAGCCGAGGCTCGGTGTTTCCTTAAACTTGCGCAGGACCTGCTTGCGCTGCTCGCGGATCATGCGGTCCCAGCTCGCGCCGCGAAGCGCGGGTTGGACCTGCCATTTCAGGAGGTGCGCCAGGAGGATTGCCATGCGGCTCGCCAGCTCGCGTTGTTCGCTCTTGCCCACGTCCTCGATCTCGTCTGCGATGTGCTCGATGTCGAGTTGGTCGAACCGGCCCTCGCGGATCAGGCGGGCCTGCTCGGCCGCCCACGCCATCACATCCTGGTCGTAGCTGACGGG
>CAHJXG010000283.1 GCA_903644035.1 Rhodospirillales bacterium | reverse complement strand
CTCTTTCCCTACACGACGCTCTTCCGATCTGGGATCGAGGCCGTGGTCATGCGGACGGCCGCAGCAAGGCGCCGCTGCGAGGCGTTGAGGGACTGTGCATGGCCGAGGCGGTCTCCTGTCCGGCATGTCATCGATGCGGCCCTCAACATGGCCTTCCGGTGCCTAGCGTCTCAAGAGAAGCGTCCAGCAAAGATTGCGGGTTTGGCAGAAACGGTGTCCATCAACACCCAAAAATACAGAAGCTTTTTCTCTCCTGATTGCAGCGCGTCGGGTTGGTGGATCGGCATCCTGCCGATGAGTTCTGCGACTGGACCGCACTATGCCGCTCGCGCCCGCAGGGCCTGCTGCGTGAGTGACCCGGCCTTCGGCAGAGCCGCTCCTTCTGCTTTGAAAGCTGGCTGCGCCAGGCCAGGGCTGACAATCCATCCAGTCGGGAGCGCCTTGGAGCGGGTGAAGGGAATCGAACCCTCGTATGCAGCTTGGGAAGCTGCCGTTCTACCATTGAACTACACCCGCGACGGGAGGGTTATACGAATTCGACGTTGACCATGCAACGCCCCGGCACCTAATCTGTCGCCGGCGCCGCGCGGGCGCCCCTCGTGATTTGTCCGGCCGGATTGCGGCGAGGTGAAACAAGCGCGCTAAAGAGGCCCTCGGCACCCCAGCACGCGCTGACGCCGTCGGCATCTACGGTCTTCCTTGGAGAACCGTGTCCATGCCCAGCTATCGCCCCGCCACGCAACTGGTCCACGGCGGCACCACCCGCACCCCGCATGGCGAGACGTCGGAAGCGTTGTTCCTCACCTCCGGCTTCGTCTACGAGAGCGCCGAGCAGGCGGAGGCCACCTTCACCGGCGACGTCAGCCATTACCAGTACTCGCGCTTCGGCAACCCCACCGTCGCCATGCTGGAGAACCGGCTCGCGGGCATCGAGGGCGCCGAGGCCTGCCGCGCCACCGCGACCGGCATGGCGGCGGTGCACGGGGCGATGCTGTCCCACCTCAAGGCCGGCGACCGCGTCGTGGCGTCGCGCGCGCTGTTCGGCTCCTGCCACTGGATCGTCTCGACCCTGCTGCCGCGCTACGGCATCAGCTCGGAGTTCGTGGACGGCGCCGACCTCGACGCCTGGCGCGCGGCGCTGTCGCGCCCGGCCGCGCTGGTGCTGGTGGAAAGCCCGTCCAACCCCATGCTCGACATCGTCGATCTCCGCGCCGTGTGCGGCATGGCGCACGCGGCCGGGGCGATCGTCGTGGTCGATAACGTGTTCGCGACGCCGCTGCTGCAAAAGCCGTTGGAGCTGGGCGCCGACGTCGTGGTGTACTCCTGTACGAAGCACATCGACGGCCAGGGCCGGGTCCTGGGCGGCGCCGTGCTGGGCCGCAAGGCGTGGGTCGAGGACACGCTGCAGCCGTTCCTCCGCAACACCGGGCCGAGCCTGTCGCCGTTCAATGCATGGCTGCTGCTGAAAGGGCTGGAGACGCTGCAGCTGCGGGTACACGCCGCCTGCGCATCCGCCACCACGGTCGCCGACATGCTGGCCCGGCACCCGGCCGTCTCCCGCGTCTGGTTCCCCGGGCGGCCCGACCACCCGCAGCACGCGCTTGCGATGTCGCAGATGAGCGCCGGCGGCACGCTGGTCGCGTTCGAGCTGGCCGGCGGCAAGCCGGCGGCGTTCCGGGCGATGAACGCGTTCCGGCTGATCGCGGTGTCCAACAACCTCGGCGACTCGAAGTCTCTGGCGACGCATCCCGCCACGACCACCCACATGCGGATCGGCGCCGAGGAGCGGGCGCGGCTGGGTATCACCGACGGCGTGGTCCGGCTGTCGGTCGGGCTTGAGGACGCGGCCGACCTCACGGATGACCTGGCGCAGGCGCTCGACGGGCTGCAAGCCCGGGGGCTGCGCGACGGGCTGGTCCGCGCGGCGGCGGAATAGGCGCGGCCATGGCCCTGCGTTACAGCGCGACCACCCGCGGCGTCGTCGTCAGCGTGAAGCCCGCCTACCTGCCGCAGCAGTCCGACCCCGACGCCGGCACCTGGGTCTGGGCCTACCAGGTGCGGATCGAGAACCAGGGGCCGGAGGGCGTGCAGCTCCTGCGCCGCACCTGGCGCATCACCGACGCGCGCGGCCGCACCGAGGTGATCGAGGGTGCCGGGGTGGTGGGCGAGCAGCCCAGGCTGGCACCCGGGGAGGCGTTCGAATACACCTCCGGCACGCCGCTCGGCACCGCGTCGGGCTTCATGGCGGGCATCTATCACATGGTGGTCTCAGCCACCGGCGAGGCGTTCGACGCCAGCGTCCCGACGTTCAGCCTCGACAGTCCCAGCGAGGCCCGAAGCGTCCACTGACCCAGGCCATCGCGCGGCGCGGCTGTCGGCGGGACCGCTTGCCGTCGCCGGGGACGACCCCACCTTCCATGCAATGAAATGCCCCGTCCGGTCCTGGTCGGGGCGTCTTTTTGAAAGCGTCCGCATCTTGAACAGCATGAGTCCGACCGCCGCGTCCACGCCCTCGGTCAGCGGGGACCGCCCGTCCGTCGAGGAAGCCGAAGCCGCCGTGCGCACCCTGTTGCGCTGGGCCGGCGACGACCCGACGCGCGAGGGCCTGCGCGACACGCCGAAGCGCGTCGCAAAATCCTACAAGGAGCTGTTCAGCGGCTACGCCATCGACCCGGTGTCCCTGCTGGAGCGCACGTTCGAGGAGGTCGAGGGCTATGACGAGATCGTCCTGCTGCGCGACATCCGGCTGGAAAGCTACTGCGAGCACCACATGGTGCCCATCATCGGCCGCTGCCACGTGGCCTACCTGCCGAACCGCCGGGTGGTGGGAATCAGCAAGCTGGCCCGCGTCGTGGACGCCTACGCGAAGCGGCTGCAGATCCAGGAGAAGCTGACGGTGCAGATCGCCAGCACGATCGAGCAGGTCCTGCAGCCGCTCGGCGTCGGCGTGGTGATCGAGGCCGGGCACCAGTGCATGACCACCCGCGGCGTGCACAAGCCCGGCGTCAGCATGGTCACCAGCCGGATGCTCGGCGCGTTCCGCAACGACCCCGCGACCCGGCGCGAGCTGCTGTCGATGATCGGCCAGCGGTCGCCCGGCAGCTTCGACACCTGACTACTTGATCCCGGTCGAGCCGAAGCCGCCCTCCCCCCGGGGGGTGGCGTCGAGGTCTCCGACCTCGATCAGCGTGAGCTGCGGCGCGGGTGCGATCACCGCCTGGGCGATCCGGTCGCCGCGGCTGATGGCAAAGGGCTCGTGGCCAAAATTGATCAGGCAGACCATGAGGGGACCGCGGTAGTCGCTGTCCACCGTGCCGGGGCTGTTCGCGATGGAGACGCCGTGCTTCACCGCGAGGCCCGACCGCGGACGGACCTGCATCTCGTAGCCATGAGGGACGGCGCAGGCGAAGCCCGTGGGCACCAGGCGGCGCTCGCCGGGACTGAGGACGAACGGCGTGCCGTCCGGCACTGCGGCGCGCAGGTCGAACCCAGCTGCGCCCTCCGTGGCGTAGGCAGGGATCGGCAGGTCGGCATTGCCCTCCAGCCGGCGGAACCGCACGACGGGCGCGGTCATGCCGGTGCCCCCGCGATGCCCGTTGCGTCGGCGATGCTTATTGCATCTGCGATGCGCTGGGCGAGGCGCGCGGCGACCTCGGACTTGGGAAGGCGCGGCCAGGCGTCGATGCCGGCGGCGGTGACCAGGTGCACCTCGTTCAGCTCACCGCCCATGATCCCGGTCTCCGGCCGCACGTCGTTCGCGATGATCCAGTCGCAGTTCTTGCGGACGCGCTTGGCCTGGGCGTGCTCCAGCATGTCGTCGGTCTCCGCGGCGAAGCCGATCACGAGGCGCGGACGCGCCGGGCCGGCGGCGGCCAGCGTCGCGAGGATGTCGGGGTTGGCCACCAGCGCCAGGGCCGGCGGCGCGGCGCCCG
>CAHJXG010000282.1 GCA_903644035.1 Rhodospirillales bacterium | reverse complement strand
GATCCCCGCGGCCAGATGCGTCGCCATCAGCGCCGTGCCGCCCGCGGCGCCCATGCCGCCCACGGCAAGCGCCGCCATGCCGCCCACGATCCACGGCGTCCGCCGCCCGCCCAGGTCCGACCCGTAGCCCAGCCGGGGCCGCAGCACCTGCAGCACGTAGTGAAAGGCGACCAGCGCCCCCGGGATCAGCGCCGGCAAAGCCAGCTCGACCACCATCACCCGGTTCAGCGTGGAGGTCGCGAGCACCACGACCGACCCCAGCCCGGCCTGCACCAGGCCGAGCCGCAGGATGCCGAGCCAGCCGATGGACCCCGCCTTCGCACGATGGGTCATGCCGCGCCCCCAGCCCGCAGGGCGAAGGCGGCAACCAGCATCCCGAGCACATACAGCGTCGTCCCGGTGCCGTTGTACCAGGGCGCCCGGCCCCGCGGGTCCCGCATGAACCGGTCCATCAGCCCGGCCTGCACCAGCAGCAGGACGGCCACGATCGCCGCATGCCCGACATGGCCCCAGGCGAGCATCATGCCGATCACCGCGACCTGCGGCAGCGCCATCACCAGGCAGGCCAGCCGCGCCGCCCGCTCGACGCCCAGCAGTACCGGCAGCGAGTTCACGCCCGTCTGCCGGTCGCCCTCGACCGACTTGAAGTCGTTCAGCGTCATGATGCCGTGCGCGCCGATGCTGTAGGTCGCGGCGACCGCGAGGATGCGCCAGTCCGGCAGCGCGCCCGCCATGATCGCGGCGGCGGTGAACCAGGGCAGGCCCTCGTAGCACGCGGCACACGCGAGGTTGCCCCACCAGCCGTTGCGCTTGAGCCGCACCGGCGGGGCGCTGTAGGCCCAGGCCAGCACGAGGCCCACCACCGCGGCGCCGAACGCCCAGCGGCCCAGCGTGGCGGCCACCAGCAGCGACAGCGCGGTGCAGGCGAGCGCGATCATCAGGCCGCCACGGCCCGGAATCCGCCCGGACGGGATCGGCCGGCCCGGCTCGTTGATCGCGTCCACGTGCCGGTCGAACCAGTCGTTCACCGCCTGGCTCGTGCCGCACACCAGCGGCCCCGACAGCGCCACCCCGGCCAGCACCAGCGCCCAGCGCCCGCCCACCGGGTGTCCCGACGACACGATGCCGCAGCCGAAGGCCCACATCGGCGCGAACCAGGTGATCGGCTTCAGCAGCTCCAGCACCGCCGCCGGGCTGGGCCGGGCGGGCTGGGCCGGGAGGGCGAGGGCCGGCATCAGCTCGGCTCCGCGGCGGCGAGGTCGCCGATGCCGTAGCGGCGCAGCTTCACATAGAGGCTCTGGCGGCTCAGGCCCAGCATCTCGGCGGCCGAGGCCCGGTTGTCGTTGGTCAGCTCCAGCGCTGCCTCGATGGACAGCCGCTCGATCACCTCGGTCGCCTCCCGCACCAAGTCCTTGAGCGAGACGCGCCCGATCAGCTCGGTGAGCTGCTCGACCGAGCGCGGCAGCTGCCGGGCAGCGCGGGTCTCCATCTGCAGCCGCGGCCCGACGTTGCGGATGGCATAGCCGAAGGACGGGTGCCCGCCGTTGCGGATCGACACCGCGGAGATCTCGACCTGCGCCACCGAGCCGGCCTCGCCACGGATCGTCGTGCTGAAGAACCGCACGGAGCCGCGGTCGCGCAGGTTCGCCGTCAGCACGTCGAGGTCCACGCCGCTGGCGCCGACCCAGCGGTCGAGCGACTCGCCCCGCGCCTGGTTCTCGTCCAGCAGCTGCGCCATGTCGAGGAACGCGGCGTTGGCGGTGATGATGACACCCTGATGGTCCGTCACCACGAAGCCGTCCGGCGCGCTCTCGACCGCGCGGAGCAGCTTGGTCTTCACGTCCGGCAGCGCCGGCACGGCGGACGGCATGGGGGAGATGCGCATCAGGAACAGCGTCGCGTTCTCCTGCCGGAACAGCGACACCTTGACCGTCACCGGCTGGTCGCCGCGCGCGAGCCGGGCGGGCGTGTCCTCCGGCCGGGCCCCGGCGCGGATCGCGGCGAGATGCCCCTGCAGCGCCGGCAGGCCGTCGGGGTGGAAGATGTCGGCCATCGCCCGGCCCACGACGTCATCGGACCCGGCGCCGAACAGGCCCTGCGCCGCCGCGTTCGCCTCCAGCACGCGCCCCTTGGCGGGATCGAGGATCAGCACGGCCTCGGACGACAGCTGGAACAGCAGGCGGTAGCGCATCTCGACGTCGCGCAGCTTGGAGTAGTCGCGCTCCATCGACTGCTGCGCGTTCATCAGGCGCTGCTGCAGGGCGGACATGGCGCGCAGGTCGCGGCCGAACACCACGATGCGGCCGTCCCCGCCGATCTGCACGCCGCAGTAGAGCACCGGCACGGACCGGCCCTCGGGAGTGACGTGGTTGATGTGGCGCCACTTCGGCTCGGCCGGCGTCGCCGCCTCCCGCAGCAGGGCCTCGACCTTCGACCGGCTGTCGGGTGCCACGGTCGCCGCCAGGGCGCGGCCGACCCACTGGTCGCTCTCGCTCAGGTCGTCAAGCAGCTCCGCACTCTGGAACGCCGTGTCGCGGATCGTGCCGCGCGCGTCCACGATCAGGGTCACGTCGGACGAGGCCGCGATGAGCGACGCCGCGGAGCCGGCGTCGAGGTCTCCCAGCGACGTCTGCGGCGATACGAAAGTTTTCACGAGTGCCGAGATCCCCCAGTGCACGTCTCGTTTCCCCGCCCCAGCCCTAGTCTCGTTGCCGCATGCCGACAGGGGCATGCAGGTCGTTGAAGTCGCGGCGGCAGAATCCGTTACGTGGGGGACCCGGCCGTCATCGACGCTTTGCCGCCATGTCCACCAGCGCCTTCGCCTGCAGCACCGCCTGGCGGCCATCGGTCGCCGTGCCGTCCGCGCCCACCTCGGCCGCGAGAAGCGGGTTCGCGGTGAAGCCGGGGCCGCCCACGAGGACGGCCAGGCCGGGATTCATCGAGGCGCGCCGCACCGAGCGGATCTCCGCCCGCACGGCATCCAGCTTCTCGTCGCAGGCGAGCGAGAAGCCGATGACCTCGACCCACTCCCGCCGCACCAGGCCGCGCAGGTCGGCGCTCGATTCGACGGGTCCGCTCCAGGCGTTCCAGCCGGCGCGGCGGAAGAATTCGTAGACCATCGACAGGCCGAACGTGTGGTCCTCGCCCGGCAGCGGCACCAGCAGCACCCGCGGGCCGTTGGTCCGCGTGTCTGCCGCGCGCAGGAACGACGGGCTGAGTTCCCGCATCGCGTTCTGCAGCCGCCACAGGCCGATGGTGACCTCGGTGAAGTCGCAGGTGTCGTCCTCCCACATCTCCCCCAGGCGCCGGGCCGCGGGGGCGAGCAGGTCCAGATAGAGCGACTCGGCCGCAGCGCCCTGGTCGTGCATGGCCTCGACGAACGCGACCGCCTCCGGCTCGCCGCGCGACAGCACGAGGCCGACCAGGTCGGCGACGTGGGCCGTGGACACCAGCAGGCCCGCCACGGCCGGTGCCACCAGCGTCGGATGGGCCACCAGCAGGCGCGGGATGACGTCCAGCTCGACCGTCCGCGTCAGGATGACCCGGCGCCGCTCGTCGTCCTGCCGGGCCGAGCGCAGCAGCGTGGACTGCTGGCGTGCCGCGCCCGATGCGTCGGCCTCCGTCCGGTAGTCCTGTATGGCGAGCGGATATCCCATCGATCCCGTCATCTTGCGTCCTCCCTAGTTGAAGCGGCCTGACATCGAGTGTCAAGTTCGATTTACGTAACGCCGGCTTGACACATCGTCCGGCTCGGCTCTAGCGTTGGGTCAACAGGCGATCCCGGATCAACGCGGGACCAGGTGGAAGAAAATTCGGCGTGGCGTGAGGCATTCGGTTTCCACGCTTGCGTCGCACGGCGCGAACACGGTCGCGATGGCCGGACAGCGGAGTTCCATCCGGCTGAACCGGGCCAGCGCACCTCCTAGGGAAGGCATTGTCAAGCGATGTTTACTCACCTCATCGGACGCATTGTAAACTCGCTGGACAGCAGCCCCTGGGGCGGCGCCACCGGACGTGGCATCAGCCCGGCCTTCCACCAGGCGACTCCGCGCGCGCTCTACACGCCGGACGAGCGCCGGCGCCGCGACGCCTCGCCCTGGACCATCGTGCAGGGCGTGCTTGCGCCGGCCCAGTTCGTCGTGTTCCTCGTCAGCCTGTGCCTGGTGTCCCGCTACCTCTCGACCGGGCTGGGCGAGCACGCGGCCACCGCGTCCATCGTGACGAAGACGCTCTGCCTCTACGCCATCATGATCACCGGCTGCATCTGGGAGCGCGAGGTGTTCGGCCGCTACCTGTTCGCCCCGGCGTTCTACTGGGAGGACGTGTTCTCCATGCTGGTGCTGGCGCTGCACACCGCCTACCTCGCGGCGCTGCTGTCAGGCGCGCTGGATGCCCACGCGCTGATGCTGCTGGCGCTCACGGCCTATGCGACGTACGTGATCAACGCCGGGCAGTTCATCCTGAAGCTGCGGACGGCGCGGCTGCAGAACGATGTCTGGCACACGGCCGGCTTGGGCCTGACCTCGTGAGCGGTGCGGCCACGCTCGGCTGCGGCGATGCGCCCGTGCTGCGGGAGCGCGGCCAGCGCGAGGTGTTCTGCGGCCTCACGGGGATCATCTGGCTGCACCGCAAGATCCAGGACGCCTTCTTCCTGGTGGTGGGCTCCCGCACCTGCGCCCACCTGATCCAGTCGGCGGCCGGCGTCATGATCTTCGCCGAGCCGCGCTTCGCCACCGCCATCATCGACGAGCGCGACCTCGCAGGCATGGCCGACGCCAACGAGGAGCTGGACCGGGTCGTCGATCAGCTCCTGGCCCGGCGCCCGGAGATCCGCCTGCTGTTCCTGGTCGGCTCCTGCCCGTCCGAGGTCATCAAGCTCGACCTGTCGCGCGCCGCCGAGCGGCTGTCGGCCACCCACATGCCCCAGGTCCGCGTGCTGAACTACAGCGGCAGCGGCATCGAGACGACGTTCACCCAAGGGGAAGACGCCTGCCTCGCCTCCCTCGTGCCGATCCTGCCGCGGGAGGCGCCAGGCGCCGGGCAGAGCCTCCTCGTCGTGGGCGCGCTGGCGGAGGTCGTCGAGGACCAGATGCGCCGCCTGCTGGAGGGCATGGGGATCGCGGACGTGCGGTTCATGCCGCCGCGCAGCGCCCTCGCCTTGCCGCCCGTTGGGCCGGGCACGCGCTACCTGCTGGCCCAGCCGTTCCTCGCCGACACCGCCCGGGCGCTCGAGGCGCGCGGCGCG
>CAHJXG010000281.1 GCA_903644035.1 Rhodospirillales bacterium | reverse complement strand
CCCGGCACGTCGGTGATGGCGCCGCCCAGGGTCTGCGGCTGCGCCGGCCCGCCTTGCGCACCGGCGGCGAAGGGCAAGGCGGCGGCGCCGATGCCGAGCGCAGCCGTCGAGGCGAGTTGGCGACGGTGCATGGGAGCCGCTCCTGGGCGAGGGTTGCCGGGGCCGGCACGATGGCACGGGGCGGGCGGCCCACGCCAGGACGGGCCGTTGAACCGGGGCCGCCGTCGCGCGTCTGTCATCCAGGTCTGCACGAAGGAGGCATCGATGGCCGAAGACGAGACAAGCAAGGGCAAGCTGCCCGGCAACCATGGCCAGTTCGGCGAGGGCGACGCGACCGAGGCCTACAAGCCGCTGGAGAAGCACCCCGCGCCGGAGCAGGCGCCGCCGGACCAGCCGCCGGCTGAAGACGCCGCGGTCCAGCATCAGACCAACGCGGGCGAGCGCTCCTGATGGCCGGCTCCATCGACGACCTCGCGCGCCAGCACGGCGTGAGCGTGGACGCCGTGCGGGTGCTGCAGGACGCCCTGCGGCGCGGCGGCGGGCAGCAGGCGCAGTTCAGCCACCCGGACCTGGGAGGCATGGGCCAGTGGTCTGCCGGCGGCATGACGCAGGTGGGCGACATGTTCAACACGGCGCTGAAGGACAAGGTGCGCACCCTGTGCGCCGAGCTGGCGCAGTCCGCGGCGACCATGCCGCCCTCCAGCGACCCGCCGGCGACGCCGCGGCAGGGGGAGCACCAGGGCGAGGAGCAGCACGGCGAGAGGCGCTCGCCGCCGCGCGGCGACTGGTGGCCGCAGGACTTGGGCCGGCCCTCCGCGACCGGGTCGCAGAACGGGATGCGCTACGCCTGCTTTCCCGACGCCCGCCGCGTCGCGGTGGAGCAGGCCGGCCGCGTCACCCTTTACGACAGCGGCGAGCACCGCATCAGCGGCGTGTCGCAGTCGCAGGGTGGCGGGCAGGAGCTGAGCTTCAGCAGCCAGACCGGCACGGTCCGCGCGTCCGACCTGCCGGTGGCTGGCTGAGCGCCCCGCCCCTCGCCGCGGGGCGGACCGGCTGAGACTGATCCCGGGCCTGTGCCGCCGCCTTGAGGCCAGCGGGCACCGGCCATGCGTCCTACCATCACTGCTCGCGCTGCCACGCGGCGGCGGCGGCGTCCCATCGCACGCGGAGGCCCGTGTGGGCGGCAAGGCGGCCGCCGTTCGACCAGCCGTTCACGGCCGGCCTGAACGCGAGCGACCGGATCGGGCCGGCATAGTTGACGAACTGGATGGCCTGCCCGTCCGCCGTTGCGGCCGGCAGCGTCACCGTCTGGCTGGCGACCGCCCCGGTCTGCACGAACCGCACCAGGCCGGCATCGGCCGGCACCGTGTAGGCCGTTCCGGTCAGGTCCTGGCGAACCCCGGCCCCGCCGCCTCCGACCGGAGCGCCGGCGGCCCCCTCGGCGCGCCCGTTACGGCCGCCGCTGCTGTCGAGGTATCCGGCGATCCCGTATCGGACGACCATGTTGCCTGAGATCTCGTTGCGGTCGGACAGCGCGGTGGCAGCAGGCAGCGCGCGCACCCATCGCCAGGTCACGGCGCCGTCGCTGGCCGTGCCCCGCCCTTCCGGCGCCGTGGACGCGGTCATGCCGGACGTGGCGGCCTTGTACAGATCGCGGCCGGAATGGCGGAAGGCGCCGGCGGTCACGGCCTGCCTGGCCGCCCACGCCCGATAGGGGGGCCTGCCCAGCCAGATGCCATAGAGCTGCGTCGGAGGCTCCTGGTCGTCGTCGACGATGTTGCCGCTCACGACGTTGTACTGCGCCACGCCGCCGAACCCGCCCTGGATGGCGATGCCGGCGCACCAGCCGCTGTTGACGGCATGACCCTGGGCATTGTTGTGGGCGCTGTTGCCGATGACGACGTTGCGGTCTCCGAACACCTCGATGCCGTTGCCCTTGCAGCCCTTCGCCACGTTGCCCAGCACGATGTTCTTGTATCCGGTGATGCTGATGCAGTTGTCGCCCGTCCCCTCCGCATGGTTGCCGATGATGCGGTTCTCGTAGCTGTCCTCCGTCACGCCGATCAGCTCGATCCCGTTCGCCGTGGTCTGGTTGCCCTGGACCAGGTTGCGGTGGGAGCCGTTGGTCAGGATGACGCCGAAGCCGACCTCGTTCTGGAAGCGGCCGCCCACGACCTCGCTGTCATGGACACCGCTGAACAGGACCCCGTGCAGCAGGCTTCCGACCACGACGGGGCGCGAGATCGTGACGCCGTGGCTGTCGGTGACATGGATCTCGCCGGTGGGGCTGACCAGCTCCACGTCCTCGATCAGGATGCCGCCGGTTGCCCCGGTGACGGTGATCGGCATCGCGATGGTCGGGTGGGCGCCGCTCCGGCTGTCGAGGCGCAGCCCGACCAAGGCGACGTTGCCGACGCCGGCCACCGAGAACAAGGCGCCCGTGCGGCCCAGCGCGGACAGCGTGGGACGGCCAAGCCCGGCGATGCGGACCCCGGCCGGAACGGCAACCGCGGAGGAGAAGCCGTAGCAGGCGCCCGCTGCCGGGAACACGACCTCGCTCTGCCCGCCCGAGGCCGCGGACGCGGCGGCAGCCCGGGCCAGCAGCGCCGCGAGCGCCGCGGTGTTGCTGGTCCTGCAATCGGCGACGAGGCCGTGGTCCAGCACGTTGAGGCGGTCCGCCGCTTGTGCGGCGGCCGTCCTCCCGGCGGGGGCGTCCTCCGCGGCCATGGGGACGG
>CAHJXG010000280.1 GCA_903644035.1 Rhodospirillales bacterium | reverse complement strand
CCGGAGCTGACCGCGGCGCGCATCGTGATCTCTGGCGGCCGCGGGATGCAGAACGGCGAGAACTTCAAGCTGCTGGAGCCGATCGCCGACAAGCTGGGCGCCGCCGTCGGCGCGTCGCGGGCGGCCGTCGATGCGGGCTACGTGCCGAACGACTACCAGGTCGGGCAGACCGGCAAGATCGTGGCGCCCGACCTCTATGTCGCCATCGGCATCAGCGGCGCCATCCAGCACCTGGCGGGGATGAAGGACAGCAAGGTCATCGTCGCCATCAACAAGGACGAGGACGCGCCGATCTTCCAGGTGGCGGATTATGGCTTCGTCGGCGACCTGTTCAACGCGCTGCCGGAGCTTGAGGCCGAGTTGGGCCGGGCTTCTTGAACATCGGCCTGTCACCGGCGCCGGGACAGGCGGATCCCCAGGCCGTGCCGACCGACGTCCGGGTGGTGGGCGTCGTCGGCGCCGGGCAGATGGGCAGCGGCATCGCGCATGTCTGCGCGCTGGCCGGGCTGCCGGTCGTGCTGCTCGACATGAAGCCGGACGCGCTTGACAAGGCGATGGCGACGATGGCGCGCAACATGGACCGCCAGGTCGCCAAGGGCGCCATCACGGACGCGCAGAAATCGGCCGGGCTGGCGCTGGTCACGCCCAGCAGCGACTATGCCGGCTTCGCCGACGCCGACCTGGTGATCGAGGCGGCGACGGAGAAGGAGGAGGTCAAGCGCGCCATCTACCGGGCGTTGACCCCGCACCTGAAGCCGTCCTGCATGTTGGCCAGCAACACCAGCAGCATCAGCATCACCCGCCTGGGGGCCAGCACCGACCGGGCGGAGAAGTTCATCGGCATGCACTTCATGAACCCGGTCCCGGTCATGAAGCTCGTCGAGGTGATCCGCGGCATCGCGACCGACGAGCCGACGTTCCAGGCTGTGCAGGCACTGGCCGCCAGGCTCGACAAGACGACGGCCGTCTCGGAGGACTTCCCGGCGTTCATCGTCAACCGCATCCTGGTGCCGATGATCAACGAGGCGGTCTACGCCCTGTATGAAGGCGTCGGCGGCGTGACCGCGATTGACAGCGCGCTGCGGCTGGGCGCCAACCACAAGATGGGGCCGCTGGAGCTGGCCGACTTCATCGGGCTGGACACCTGCCTCAGCATCATGCAGGTGCTGCACGAGGGGCTGGCGGACAGCAAGTACCGCCCCTGCCCGCTGCTGGTGAAGTATGTCGAGGCGGGCTGGCTGGGCCGCAAGGCCGGGCGGGGCTTCTACGACTACACCGCCACGCCGCCGCGTCCGACCCGCTGAACGGCCGCGGCGCGGCGCAAGCGTCCGGCCAGCCTCGCCCGGCTGCCCCCCTTAGAACAATCCTTCTATGGATCCCGTAGCGTCCAATCGGATGGAATTGGCGGCGGGCACCCGAGGCAGGCCCGGCATGGTCATGATGTCCCCGCACACCGCGACGACGAACCCGGCTCCGGCGGACAGCCGCACCTCCCGCACCGGCAGCACGTGACCGTCCGGCGCGCCCATGGCGGATGCGTCGGCGCTGAAGCTGTACTGGGTCTTGGCGATGCACACCGGCAAGCCGCCGAAGCCCGCCGCCTCGAAAGCCTGGAGCCGCTTGGCGACCGCAGGCGGCAGCGCGATGTCGCTCGCCCGGTAGATTTGTTGCGCAATCGTCCTGATCTTGTCCGCGAGCCCCAGGGATGGCGGGTAGAGCGGCTTGAAGTCCTGTCCGCCGCCGTCGATGCGGGCCATGACGGCACGGGCCAGCGCCTCGGCCCCCGCTGCGCCATCCGCCCAATGCGTGCACAGCACCGTCTCGACGCCGCGGGCCTGCATCGCGGCCTGGACGACTTCGAACTCGCCCGGCGTGTCCGAGACGAACCTGTTCAGCGCGACCACGACCGGCAGCCCGAACTTCTGCAGGTTCTCGACGTGCCGGGCCAGGTTGACCAGGCCGCGGCCCACAGCCGCTTTGTCCTCCCGCCCTAGGTCGGACTTCGCCACGCCGCCGTGCATCTTGAGCGCCCGCAGGGTCGCCACGACGACCGCGCACCGCGGCGCCAGCCCGGCGCTCGGGCACTTGATGTCGAGGAACTTCTCGCCGCCCAGGTCCGCGCCGAACCCGGCCTCCGTCACCACGACATCGGCCAGCTTGAGGCCGAGCCGGGTGGCGATCACCGAGTTGCAGCCATGCGCGATGTTGGCGAACGGGCCGCCATGGATCAGCGCAGGCGACCCTTCAAGCGTCTGCACCAAGTTGGGCGCCAGCGCGTCGCGCAGCAGGGCCGCCATGGCGCCGTCCGCCTGCAAATCTTGCGCAGTCACCGCCGACCCATCCCGGCGCGACGCCACCTGGATGCGCCCGAGCCGGTCCTGCAGATCACCGAGGTCGCGCGCCAAGCAGAACACGGCCATCACCTCGCTCGCGACGGTGATGTCGAAGCTGTCCTCCCGCGGCGATCCGTTGGCGGCGCCCCCAAGCCCATTGACGATCCCGCGCAGCGCCCGGTCGTTCATGTCGAGCGCCCGCCGCCAGGTGACCCGGCGCGGATCGATCCCCAGCGCGTTGCCCCAGTACAGGTGGTTGTCGAGCAACGCCGCCAGGAGGTTGTTCGCCGACGTGATCGCGTGGAAGTCGCCGGTGAAGTGCAGGTTGATCTCGTCCATCGGCGCCACCTGCGCCCGCCCGCCGCCGGTGGCCCCCCCCTTCACGCCGAAGCACGGACCAAGCGACGGCTCCCGCAGGCAGATCATCGCCCGGCGCCCCACGCGGTTCAGCGCGTCGCCCAGCCCGATGGTCGTGGTCGTCTTGCCCTCTCCGGCCGCAGTCGGGCTGATGCCCGTCACCAGCACGAGCGCGCCGTCGGGCCGGTCCTGCTGGGCCTGGACGAAATCGAGGCTGACCTTCGCCTTGAACCGCCCGTATGGCTCCAGCGCGTCGACCGGGATGCCGGCGGCCTCCGCCACCTCGCCGATCGGGCGCAGCCGCGCGGCCCGGGCGATCTCCAGGTCGCTCGGCATCAGGCAGCCCTCCGGATCCGTAGGCCCAGGGCGTCCATGGCGTCCCCCATGGCCCGCACGGCGCCCTGCATGTCGTCCGGCGTGATCGCGCCGATGCAGCCGACCCGGAAGCTCGGCTCCGCCGTGTTGTGGAAGTTGCTGATCAGCACGCCTCGGGCCTTGAGCTGGTCCACGAAGGCTTGCAGGTTCCAGGCTGAGTCGGCGGGCGCCGCGACGTTGACCACCACCGGCCCCTGAAGGCTGAGGGGCAGGCATGGCCGTAGGCCAAGGCCGAGGACGCCGTCATAGAGGGCGCGCATGTTCGCGCCATACCGCGCAAGCCGCGCCGGCTGCCCGCCCTCCGCGTCGAACCGGTCGAGCGCCACGGCGAACGCCGCGACCGCCTGCGCCGCCGGGGTGAAGCGAGAGGTGCCCGCCCCCCATCGCTCGCCGTTCTCATGGACGTCGGCGAGATCCAGCGACCAGCTTGCCGCCCGCCCGGCGCCGGCCCTAAGGCTGTCCACCCGGGCCACCGTCAGCGCCATGCCGGGCAGCCCCTCGATGCACTTGTTGGAGGTGAAGCTCAGGCTGTCGACCATCGGCAGGCGGCCGATGTCGAGCTGCATGGCCCCGAACGCGGACACGGCGTCGATCAGCACGCGCCGGCCCTCCCGGCCCGCGGCCTCGGCCAGGGCCGGCGCATCATGTATGATCCCGGTCGAGGTCTCGCTGTAGACGATGGCCAGATGGCTGATTGCCGGGTCGGCCGCCAGCGCCGCCTGCATCGCCGCGGGATCGACCCGCTCCGTCGGCGACACGGGCAGGGTGACGACCCGGCGCCCCGCCTCGGTCGCGAGCCGGACCAGCCGGTCGGCGTATTGCCCGGTCAGCGGCACCAGGATCGTCCCGCCCGGCGCGACGAAGGTGCGGATCACAGCCTCCATGGTGAAGTGGCCGCAGCCCGGCAGGGGCAGCGCCGTATGCTCGCCCGGCCGTCCGCCGGCGATGGCCAGCACGCGGCTTCGCACCCGGGCCAGCAGATCGCGGAACCCAAGATCCCAAGGCGCATAGTCCAGGGCGGCGGCGGCCCGCACGGACGGGTGGGTGGTGACCGGTCCTGGTATCAGAAGAAGCATGATGGCGTGGGGCCTGCGCTTGGAGGTGGGGGGGTGATCAAGTCCCGGGAGCGAGGCGTCGCGCCGACGCGCCGCGGGGTCCAGCATCGCAGAGGGCGTGCAATCTTGCTAGAACCGTTGCATGACATTGCCCCTGCCGCTGCCGGATTGGTTTCCCTGGTGGGCCCAGCTGGCCATCCTGATTGCCGCCCTGCTGTTTGGCCTCATGTTCTTGCTCATGCCGTTTGCCGTGTTCGGCGTCAAAGGGCGGCTGGACTTGATGGACGCGCGCCTCGACGAGATCCAGGGCGAGATCCGCAGCCTCGCGCTGCGCCTGCCGGAGCCGGGATTGGACGACGCCCCGGCCATGCCTGGCCGGTCCGAGCTGGCCGGCCACGCCGGCTCAAGCCGGTATGCCGGGGCCGGCTTCGACGACTACGGAGGCCAGCGTCCCCCTATTCCCCCCGCCCCGCAGGATCGCGGCCCGCCATCCGGCCCGTCCCGCTCCCGCACCGAGCCGCGGCTCTACTGAACTGCCGCTTGCGCCGGGATCGCCGCGCGGTGCTTGATGAGGTCCACACCATGCGGAGCAGCCGCAGATGCGCCTGAGCGTCATCGAGATGAGCCTTGACGAGGACCTGGCGGACCCGCCCAGTCGCGGCCTGCACCGCGACGGCGGGCAGGACCGCTTCACGGCCAGGCGCCCGCCCACCTGCAGTCCATGCGAACCGGTCATCGCGACGGTGTCAGCCGGGCTGGGCTGGGCCACGGCGCGCGTCAATTCGTCGGGCCTCGGCCGGCGCCGGGCCGTGCCCAGTCCTGGGCACGGACGCGATGTCTTCGGCAGCCACGACATGCAGCGGGCCTGATGTCGGAGGCCGGGGCGCTGCTTGGACTGCCCGGCACGCCCGGGCCGTATTTCTCCAGCCCGATCCGGCGCATCGCGTTCGTCGCGTCGCCGACGGTCCTGGCGACGGAGAGCCGCGACCGCCTCACGCTCCTGCATGGGAATTGCCCCGTGCCGGACGCGGACGTCGTCGTTTGCCTGGGCGGCGATGGCTTCATGCTGGAGACGCTGCACCGCATCATGGCCACCCACGCGGCGACGCCGGTCTATGGGATGAACTGCGGCTCGGTGGGGTTCCTGATGAACGCCTTTGCCGAGGACGACCTGCTGGCCCGTCTGGCCCGGGCGCAGGCGGCGGTGCTGCATCCGCTCCGCATGCACGCGGTCACCCAGACCGGCGCCGTCGAGGAGGCATTGGCCCTGAACGAGGTGTCGTTGCTGCGCCAGCTGCGCCAGGCGGCGAAAATCCGCATCACGGTGGATGGCCGGGTGCGGCTGGCCGAGTTGGTCTGCGACGGCGTGCTGGTGTCCACGCCCGCGGGATCGACTGCCTACAACCTGTCGGCGCACGGCCCGATCGTGCCGCTATCCGCTAACCTGCTGCCGCTCACGCCCATCAGCGCCTTCCGCCCACGCCGCTGGCGCGGCGCCTTGCTGCCCAGCACCGCGGACGTGCTGTTCGAAATCCTTGAGCTGGACAAGCGCCCGGTGGCGGCGGTCGCGGACTTCACCGAGGTCCGCGATGTCGCCTCCGTGGCGATCAGCGAGGACCGCTCGGTCGTCACGACGATCCTGTTCGATCCCGAGCAGGGCCTGTCCGAGCGGATCGTCACCGAGCAGTTCACCGTGTGAGCCGGACGACGCCGAGGCCTTGAGTCGCTCGTCGCCCCGGCGTCGCCCCGCCCCCTCCTTCCCCCGTGCGCCGCGACGCCCGGCCGCAGGATGTACGCCGGTCAGGCGGCACCGAGCTGCGCGACGACGCTCATGGCCGGCGCGGCATGGGGCAGGATGCCCAGCGTCTTGTCCGACCCCATCGGCAGCAGGCGGCCCATGACGACGCTCGGGACGGTGTGCGCGGGCTGGTCACGAACCGTGTAGCCACGCCCCCAGACGGTTCCGATCACGTCGCCGGCGCCGGCCGCGGCCAGCTTCTTGCGCAGCTTGCAGATGAAGACGTCGATGATCTTCATCTCCGGCTCGTCCATGCCGCCATACAGGTGGTTGAGGAACGCCTCCTTGGTCAGCACGGTGCCTTTCCGCAGCACCATCAGCTCGAGCATCGCGTATTCCTTGCCGGTCAGGTGCACGGGCTGGCCGGACACCATCACCTCGCGGCTTTCAAGGTTGAGCTGCAGCGGGCCGACACGCAGCGTCGGCTGGCTGTAGCCCTTGCTGCGGCGCACGATGGCCTTCATGCGGGCGAGCAACTCGGTGCTGTCGAACGGCTTGGTGATGAAGTCGTCGGCGCCGACGCTGAACGCGCGCACCTTGTCCTGCGGCCGGGTCAGCGCGGACAGGACGATGACCGGCGCCTCGATCCGGTTGGCACGCATCCGCCGAACGACCTCGTAACCGTCCATGTCAGGCAGCATCAGGTCGAGCAGCACGATATCGTAGTCGTAGTGGCGCACGAGTTCGAGCGCCTCCTCGCCGGTTTCGATGTGATCCACGATGCCGCCGTTCGCCTTCAAAACCTGCATCACGCTGCGGGCCGTCGCGAGTTCGTCTTGAACCAGTAGCACACGCATGGGTTGTTCCTTGCTGATCGGTGAACATAATATGCAACCTATGCGTGCTTTTGTCCATTGAATTTTCGTCGGTATGGTGTATTAAGACTGAGACACCGATCTAAATCGGACGAATAGGCCCGGGCGATGAACAGAATGCGAAACGTGCGATGACTCCGAGCCAGGTTGCGGTTAACGGACAGCCTCATCCGGGTGTCGTCCAAAAATTGCGTGCTGCCCCGGCCGCAATCGGCCAAGCGGGCGCGTTAAGCCTACATGGACGGGTCGCCGCGATTTCCGGCATGATGGTGGAGGTCGCCGGGCTGGCGGGCCACGCCGCGGTGGGCGACCGCATCACCCTGGCGGCGCAGCCCGGCCCGATGCAGCATGGCAAGCCCCAGGCTGCCGCCCGCATCCCGGCGGAGATCGTGGGTTTCCGCGGCGGCCATGCCCGTGCGCTGGCGTTCGGCACGCTCGCCGGCATCGGGCCGGGC
>CAHJXG010000279.1 GCA_903644035.1 Rhodospirillales bacterium | reverse complement strand
GCAGGCCGGCTGCCCGCGCCTCATGCAGCAGGCGCGCGACGCCGGGGCGCAGCGCCACGGCGCCGGCCTCGACCGACGCCACGTAGCGCGCGGTCTTGTCGGCGTGCAGGCGGGCGATGGCGGCGGCATCGACGGTCTCGCCGTGCGTGTCCGCATAGCGGCGGATGCGCTCCTTGCCACCGGTCACCTCCAGCAGCCTGCCGTAGAGCGCCTGATCCCAATGCCAGCCAAGCCCGGCCGCGGCGAAGGCGGCGTTGAAGGCATGGCGGTGCCACTCCTCGGTCTCCGCGAGCGTGCCGTCCACGTCGAAGATCAGCGCCTCAAGCGGCATCGCTGGGAGGCCGTCCGGCTGATGCGATGCGGGCGTGGTCACGGCTGATGTCCTCGATCACGTCCTGTCCCACCTCAATCAGGAAGCTGCGCAGGCGCGCCTGCACCGGCAGCAGCGTCAGCGTCCGGCGCTGCACGATGTACCAGGACCGCATCAGCGGGAAGCCCTCGACCGGGAGCGCCGCGAGCAGGCCGAGCGCCAGCTCCAGGCTGACGGTGTGCTGGGAGATCAGCGCGAGGCCCATGCCGGCGATCACCGCCTGCTTGATCATCTCGTTGCTCGACGTCACCATGACGGTGGGCGGCGTGAAGCCGGCCTCCTTGAAGAACTGGTCGGCCATCGCCTTGGTGCCTGACCCGTCCTCCCGCACCACGAACGGCTCCTGCGCCAGCGCCGTGGCTGGCAGGCTCGGCGTGCGGCCGAGCCGGTGGCCGGCCGGCGCCACGATCACCGACGGGTGCGGCGCGAACCGCTGGGCGACGACGTCCGCGCCCTCCGGCGGCCGGCCCATCACCGCGAGGTCGATGTCGCCGCTGGTCAGCAGCCCCAGCACCCGGCTGCGGTTGCCCTCCGACAGCTGCACCGTGACGCCGGGCACGGCGGCGCGGAAGCGGGCGATCATGTGCGGCACGATATACTTCGACGTGGACACCAGCCCCAGCCGGACCCGGCCGCCGGTCAGCCCCCTGAGGTCCGTCATCGCCTGGTCCGCGTCCCGCAGCGAGCGCAGCACCAGGCGCGCATAGCCCAGCAGCAGCGACCCGGCGTCGGTCAGCGTGACCTTGCGGCCCACGCGCTCGAACAGCGCGAAGCCGGTCTGCGCCTCGATCTGCTTGATCTGGAACGACACCGCGGACGGCGTGAGGTTCAGCCGCTCCGCGACGCGCGCGAGCGACAGCCGCTCCGCCGCCTCGACGAACACCTGCAGCTGGCGAATGGTGACGTGGCGCATGGGATGACAAGGGATCGCTTACGTATGTCGTCAGTGTATTTTGCTTCCCCTTGCGAAGTCCATCCGCAAATCTTCCGTCAACAGGGACACCCTGGGCCGCACGGGATGGAGGCAGTTCGTGAACAAAGCACTCGACGTGAAGATTACCGACCTCAAGGAGCGTTATACGTCCGGCGTACTCAAGTATCGCCAGATGGGCTACTGGGAGCCGGACTACGTGCCCAAGGACACCGACATCCTGGCCGTGTTCCGCCTGACGCCGCAGGACGGCGTCGATCCCATAGAGGCGGCCGCCGCCGTGGCCGGGGAAAGCTCCACCGCGACCTGGACCGTGGTGTGGACCGACCGGCTGACCGACAGCGAATACTACCGGGCCAAAGCCTACCGCGTGGACCCGGTGCCCGGGTCGCCCGACCAGTTCTTCGCCTACATCGCCTATGACCTTGACCTGTTCGAGGAAGGGTCGATCGCCAACCTCACCGCGTCCATCATCGGCAACGTGTTCGGCTTCAAGCCGCTCAAGGCGCTGCGGCTGGAGGACATGCGGATTTCCCCGCACTACCTCAAGACGTTCCAAGGGCCTGCGACCGGCATCGTGGCGGAGCGGGAGCGGATGAACCTCTACGGGCGTCCAATACTGGGGGCCACGATGAAGCCGAAGCTCGGGCTGTCGGGCCGCAACTACGGCCGGGTGGTCTACGAGGCGCTGAAGGGCGGCCTCGACTTCACCAAGGACGACGAGAACATCAACTCGCAGCCGTTCATGCACTGGCGCGACCGCTACCTGTACTGCATGGAGGGCGTGAGCAAGGCGGAGGCCGAGACGGGCGAGGTCAAGGGCACCTACCTCAACGTCACCGCCGCCACCATGGAGGACATGTACGAGCGGGCCGAGTTCGCCCGTGACCTCGGCAGCGTCATCATCATGATCGACCTGGTGGTCGGCTACACCGCCATCCAGTCGATGGCGAAGTGGGCGCGCAAGAACGACATGATCCTGCACCTGCACCGGGCGGGGCATGGGACCTACACCCGGCAGAGAAACCATGGCATCTCGTTCCGGGTGATCGCCAAGTGGATGCGCATGGCGGGCGTCGATCACATCCATGCCGGCACCGTGGTCGGCAAGCTGGAAGGCGACCCGAACGTCATCCGCGGCATCTACGACACCTGCCGCGAGATCCACGTGCCGGCGAACCCGCAACACGGCATCTTCTTCGACCAGCCCTGGGCCAGCCTCAAGAGGATGATGCCGGTGGCGAGCGGCGGCATCCACGCCGGGCAGATGCACCAGCTGCTGCACTACCTCGGCGAGGACGTGGTGCTGCAGTTCGGCGGCGGCACCATCGGGCATCCCATGGGCATCCAGGCCGGCGCCATCGCCAACCGGGTGGCGCTGGAGTGCATGGTCAAGGCGCGCAACGAGGGCCGCGACATCTGGAACGAGGGGCCGGAGATCCTGACCGCCGCCGCGCGCTGGTGCCAGCCGCTGCGGGCCGCGCTCGATACCTGGAAGGACGTGAGCTTCAACTACGCCTCGACCGACTCGGTCGATGTCCTTCCCACCCCCACCGCGTCCTGAACGGGAGAGCGCCGATGAAGATCACTCAAGGGCAGTTCTCTTTCCTGCCGGACCTGAACGACGAAGAAATCAAGAAGCAGATCGAGTACGGGCTGGACCAGGGCTGGTCCATCGCGGTGGAGCACACCGACGACCCGCATCCGCGCAACACCTACTGGTCCATGTGGGGCACGCCGATGTTCGACCTGCGCGACCCCGCCGGCGTGATGCTGGAGCTGAACGCCTGCCGCAAGGAGTTCCCGAACGACTACATCAAGGTGCTGGCCTTCGACAGCAACAAGGGCTTCGAGACGATCCGCATGTCCTTCATGGTGCAGCGTCCCGCGGCGGAGCCGGGCTTCGAGCTGGTGCGGTCGGAAGGGCCGGGCCGCACGGTCCGCTACACCTTGCGCAGCTACGCCACCAGCCGCCCGTCCGGCGACCGCTACAGTTCGGCGGCGACGCCGTGACCGCCTACCGGATCGCGCCCAGCATCCTCTCGGCCGACTTCGCCCGCCTGGGCGAAGAGGTCGGGCGGCTGGAGGCGGCCGGCGCCGACCTGGTGCACTTCGACGTGATGGACAACCATTACGTGCCGAACCTCACGATGGGGCCGATGGTGTGCGAGGCCATCCGCCCGCATGTCACCATCCCCATCGACGTGCACCTGATGGCGGCGCCGGTCGATGACCTCACCGTGATGTTCGCGAAGGCGGGCGCGGCCATCATCACCTTCCATCCGGAGGCGTCGCAGCACGTGGACCGCACCCTGTCGCTGATCCATGAGCACGGCTGCCGGGCGGGCCTGGCGCTCAACCCGGCGACGCCGCTCGACCACCTGGACCATGTGATGGACCGGCTCGACCTGGTCTGCATCATGGGGGTCAACCCCGGCTTCGGCGGCCAGGGCTTCATCCCGCACGCGCTGGCGAAGATCGCGGCGGTGCGCGAGAGGATCGACGCCCACGCGGCGTCCGGGGGACAGCCGATCCTGCTGGAGGTGGATGGCGGCGTGAAGGTCTCGAACATCCGGGCGGTGGCGGAGGCCGGGGCGGACACCTTCGTCGCGGGTTCGGCCATCTTCGGCGCGCCCGACGCGGATGGCGGCTACCACGGCGTGATGGGCGCGCTGCGGCGCGAGCTGTCGGACGTGGGACACAGGGAGCGCGCGGCATGAGCGCGGCGCTGGAGGACGACCGCCGGGTCGATCTGGGCGCGATCTATGCCGAGAGCAACATCGGCGAGACCATCGGCCAACTCGACAACGACCTCGTTGGCCTGGTCCCGGTCAAGACCCGCATCCGCGAGATCGCGGCGCTCCTGCTGGTCGAGAGCGCCCGGCGCGGCCTGGGCATCCAGACCGAGCCGCCGTCGCTGCACATGAGCTTCACCGGCAACCCCGGCACCGGCAAGACCACCGTGGCGCGGCGCATGGCGGACGTGCTGCACCGCCTCAAGTACATCCGGCGCAACCACGTGGTCACGGTGTCGCGCGACGACCTGGTGGGGCAGTACATCGGCCACACCGCGCCGAAGACCAAGGAGGTTCTGAAGAAGGCGATGGGCGGGGTGCTGTTCATCGACGAGGCCTACTACCTCTACCGCCCGGAGAACGAGCGCGACTACGGGCAGGAGGCCATCGAGATCCTGCTGCAGATCATGGAGGACAACCGCGACGACCTCGTGGTGATCCTTGCGGGCTACAAGGACCGCATGGACACCTTCTTCCGCAGCAACCCCGGCATGGCGTCGCGCATCGCCCACCACATCGACTTCCCCGACTACTCCGCCGACGAGCTGTTCCGCATCTCGGAGCTGATGGCGACCTCCATGCACTACCGCTTCGACGAGGCCGGGCAGGCGGCGATGCGGGAGTACATCGCGCTCCGCATGACGCAGCCGCGCTTCTCCAACGCGCGGTCCATCCGCAACGGCATCGACCGGGCGCGGCTGCGCATGGCGAACCGGCTGTTCGCCGGGCGCGACCAGCCGCTCGACCGGGTGGCGCTCGAGACGATCACGGCAGAGGACATCCGCGTCAGCCGCGTGTTCAACCAACAATAAGGACAGCCAAAAGGCTGCCGAGCGACTGCGCTTCAGGGGAGTGAGTGATGCCGTACCGCCGTACGACGCTGTCGAAGTTCATCATCGAGGATCAGCGCCGGGCCGCAGCGCCGGAGCCGGAGCTGACCTCGCTGCTGAACGACATTCAGACGGCGTGCAAGCTGATCGCCGTGGCGGCGTCCCGCGGCGGCATCGCGGTCCCGGGCGACACGCGGGCACCGGCCGTGGAAACCGCGGTGAACGTTCAGGGGGAGCAGCAGAAGCCGCTCGACGTGATCGCCAACGACATCATGATCGGCACCTGCGAGTGGGGCGGGCAGCTTGCCGGCATGGTGTCGGAGGAGATGGAGCAGCCCTACGAGATCCCGGCCGTGTATCCGCGCGGGCGCTATCTGCTGGTGTTCGACCCCCTGGACGGGTCGTCCAACATCGACGTGAACATGCCGGTCGGCACCATCTTCTCGGTGCTGCGCTGTCCGGAGGGCGTGACCGCCCCGGGGCTTGAGCATTTCCTGCAGCCGGGCACGGCGCAGGTCGCGGCGGGCTACGCGATCTACGGGCCGACGGCGATGCTGGTGCTGACGCTCGGCGCGGGCGTGCACGGCTTCACGCTGGACCCGGAGATCGGGGCCTTCACCCTGACCCATCCCGACATGGCCATCCCGCCCGACAGCCACGAGTTCGCGGTCAACGTCTCCAACGAGCGGTTCTGGGAGCCGCCGGTGCGCCGCTACGTCGATGAGTGCGTGGAGGGCACGGCCGGCGTGCGCGGCGTCGATTTCAACATGCGCTGGATCGCGTCGATGGTGGCGGAGGTGCACCGCATCCTGGTGCGCGGCGGGCTGTTCATGTACCCGCGCGACGCCAAGGACCCGAGCAAGCCGGGCCGGCTCCGCCTGATGTACGAGGCGAACCCGATGGCGATGATCGTGGAGCAGGCCGGCGGCGCCGCGTCCACCGGGCGCGGGCGCATCCTGGAGCTGGCGCCCGCCGAGATCCACCAGCGCGTGCCGGTGATCCTCGGCTCCCGCAGCGAGGTCGAGCGCCTGGTGCGCTACCACGCCGAGTACGACGCGGGGGAGGACGCGCCGTTCAAGACGCCGCTGTTCAACGCGCGCAGCCTGTTCCGCACCGCCTGACCGGAGCGCACCCATGTCGCAGAAGCATCCGGTCATCGCCATCACGGGGTCCTCGGGCGCCGGCACCACGACCGTCACCACCACGTTCGAGCAGATCTTCCGGCGCGAGGGCGTCCGCGCCGCCATCGTCGAGGGCGACTCGTTCCACCGCTACGACCGCCTGGCAATGCGGGAGCTGCTGGCGGACGCCATGGCCAAGGGTCAGAACCTCAGCCATTTCGGCCCGGAAGCCAACCTGTTCGCCGAGCTGGAGGCGCTGTTCCGCACCTATGGCGAGACCGGCTCCGGCCGGTCGCGCAAGTACCTGCACAATGACGAGGAGGCCGCGCCCTACCGCCAGGACCCCGGCACCTTCACGGCCTGGGAGGACATCCCGGGCGGCACCGACCTGCTGTTCTACGAGGGGCTGCACGGCGGGGTGGTGACGCCCGAGGTGAACATTGCCCGGCACGCAGACCTGCTGATCGGCGTCGTGCCCATCATCAACGTCGAGTGGATCCAGAAGCTGCACCGTGACAAGAAGGCCCGCGGCTACTCGCACGAGGCGGTGGTGGACACGATCCTGCGCCGGATGCCGGACTACGTGAACTACATCTGCCCGCAGTTCTCGGAGACCCACGTGAACTTCCAACGCGTGCCGACGGTCGATACCTCCAACCCGTTCATCGCCCGCGACGTGCCGAACGCCGACGAGAGCATGCTGGTGATCCGCTTCCGCAACCCGAAGGGCATCGACATGCCCTATCTGCTGTCGATGCTGCACGACAGCTTCATGTCGCGTGCCAACACCATCGTCTGCCCCGGCGGCAAGATGCCGCTGGCGATGCAGCTGATCTTCACGCCGATGATCCTGCAGCTTATGGACCGCAAAAAGCGGCTTTGAACCACCCGGGAGAACAAACGTGGCACTCGTATCGATGCGGCAGTTGCTGGACCACGCGGCGGAGCATGCGTACGGCATCCCCGCGTTCAACGTGAACAACATGGAGCAGGTGCAGGCCATCATGCAGGCGGCGCACGAGTGCGACAGCCCGGTGATCCTGCAAGGCTCGGCCGGCGCCCGGAAATACGCGGGCGAGCCGTTCCTGCGCCACCTGATCGAGGCCGCGGTCGAAAGCTGGCCGCACATCCCGGTCGTGATGCACCAGGACCACGGCGGCAGCCCGGCGGTGTGCCAGCGCTCCATCCGCTCCGGCTTCACCAGCGTGATGATGGACGGCTCGCTGCACGAGGACATGAAGACGCCGGCCGACTACGACTACAACGTGCGGACGACGCAGCGCGTGGTCGAGATGGCGCACGCCGTGGGCGTCTCCGTCGAGGGCGAGCTGGGCGTGCTTGGCTCCCTGGAGACGGGGGAGGCGGGCGAGGAGGACGGGTCCGGCGCCGAGGGCAAGATGTCGCACAACCAGTTGCTGACCGACCCGGAGCAGGCGGCGGAGTTCGTGCGGGACACCGGGGTGGACGCGCTCGCCATCGCCATCGGCACCAGCCACGGCGCCTACAAGTTCTCGCGCCGGCCGACCGGGGACATCCTGGCCATCGGGCGCATCAAGGAGATCCACGCCCGCATCCCGGACACCCATCTGGTGATGCACGGCTCGTCCTCGGTGCCGCAGGAGTGGCTGGATGTGATCCGCGAGCATGGCGGGCAGATCAAGGAGACCTACGGCGTGCCGGTGGCGGAGATCCAGGAGGGCATCCGGCACGGCGTGCGCAAGGTCAACATCGACACCGACGTGCGCCTGGTGATGACCGGGGCGATGCGTCGCCTGATGGCGCAGAAGCCCGAGGAGTTCGACCCTCGGAAGTTCTTCGCCGCCGCCGTCGCGGCGACGCGGGTGCTGTGCCGCGAGCGGTTCGAGGCGTTCGGCTGCGCCGGGCACGCAGGCCGGATCAAGCCGGTGCCGCTCGACCAGATGGGCGAGATGTATGCCAAGGGGAGCCTGCGCCCCTCCGTGCATTGACCCGTCATGCCCGCAGGCGGTGCATCGTCTCCTTCAACGCGGGGTAGAGGTCGGTGTAGACGCTGAACAGGTGGGCGTAGGTGTCCCGCGCCGCCGGGTCCGGCTGGGCGCGGGGGATCAGCCTGACCCAGCCGCCGGCGGCCTGCTCGGGCGTGACCAGGCCGACG
>CAHJXG010000278.1 GCA_903644035.1 Rhodospirillales bacterium | reverse complement strand
CGTGTCCGGCAGCGCGTCGAGGCCGGCCGTCGCCTCCTGCAGCAGCACCAGGTCGGGACGATGCGCCTCGACCAGGCGGCGTATGTCCTCCACCCCGGCGCCGCGCCGCCGCAGCAGGTTCCAGCTCAGGACGCGCATCGCGCCACGGGGCGCGTCCGCCCTGGTCGCCCCAACCAATGGACGCTCATGAGGACCGCCTAAGGCTCCGGCGGGCGCCGGGTGTGCCAATCCGTGCGGCTCTGGAACGCATAGCCGGCGCGGCACAGCAGCGCCTCCGACACGTGCGGCCCCACGAGCTGCAGGCTGAGCGGCAGGCCTGCCGCGTCCATGCCGCACGGCAGGGTGATGGTCGGGTTGCCCGCGAAGTTGAACGGGGCGGTGAAGCGCAGCATCCGCAGCAGCACCGTGTCGTCCTGCCCGTACTCCGCCATGCGCGCGAGGCTCGGCACCGGCACCGGCATCGTCGGCATGAGCAGCAGGTCCACGCCCTGGAACAGCGCGGCCAGGCGCCCGGTGAACTCCAGCCGCTCGTGCATGATCGAGCCGAGCTCGATCCCGGTGATCCGCCGCCCGTGCTCGATCAGCTGGGCGAGGTCCGGGCCGTACTCGTCGGCGCGGTCCGGGTAGTCCGCCTGGTGCGCGATCGCCGTCTCGACGGCGCAGAACGGGATCCAGTCGCGCAGCAGCGTCTCCGTCGGCGGCATCTCGACCGCGCGGATCTCCGCGCCGAGCGCCGCCAGCACGCCCTCGGCGGCGCGCAGCGCGGCGGTCACCTCGCCGTCGACGCCGGTCTCGTTGTATGCACGGTCCACCCCGACGGTGATCCCGCGCACGCCCTGCCCCAACGCCGCCAGGTAGTCGGGAACCGGGTCCTGGATCGCCGTGGGGTCGTGGGGATCGGCGCCGGCGATCACGCCCAGGATCGCCGCCGCGTCGGCCGCGCTGCGCGCCATCGGCCCGACGTGGTCGAGCGACGCGGCCAAGGGCAGGATGCCATGCCGGCTGACCCGGCCCCACGTCGGCTTGATGCCCGTAAGCCCGCAGGTGGCGGAGGGGAACCGGATCGACCCCCCGGTATCGGACCCGAGCGACCCGAAGCACAGGCCCAGCGCCGTCGCCACGCCCGAGCCGGTCGAGGACGAGCCGACCCAGTGCCCGGCGCCCCACGGGTTGACCGGCCCGGGGTCATCCGGATGGTGGCTGGTGTAGGCGCCCTCCGTCATCTTCAGCTTGCCGGTGATCACCGCGCCCGCGTCCTCGAGCCGCCGCACCACCGTGGCGTCATGGTCAGGCACCGCGTTGCGCCGCATCGGCATGCCGCCTGCGGTCGGCGCGAAGCTCGTGGCGCACAGGTCCTTCACCGCAATCGGGACGCCATGCAGCGGGCCGCGCCAGAACCCGGCGGCGATCTCCCCCTCCGCCCGCGCCGCCGCGGCGCGGGCGCGGTCCGTCAGCACCGTGACAAAGCTGCGCGCGGCGCCATCCAGCCGGGCGATCCGCTCCAGCGTCGCCTCCAGCACCGCGACCGGCGACAGCTCGCGGCGCCGGATGCGCTCCGAGACGTCGAGCAGCGACCGGTAGTGCAGGTCTTCGAGCGGCATGGCTGTCTCCTGGGGCCCGGCGGCGGCGCGCCCAGCAAAGCATCTGGAGCGCACGATGGGAATGCCCGTCGGGGCCGGGGCTTGGTCATCGCAGGCCAAGCCTCGACATCTTCTTGATCAGTCCGACGCGGGACACGCCAAGGGTGCGGGCTGCCTCGGACTGGTTGCCGCCCGCGGCGGCCAGTGCATCCGCCAGCATCCGGCTTTCCAGCTCCGCGATGGCCTGGGACAGCGACCCGCCGGCATCGCGGGGCGATGGCGCCATCTCGTTCGTCTCGCCCGACACGAACCGCAGCAGCTCCGCGTCCACGGGTTCCCGGCCCGGATGGGCCAGCGCCGCAGCCGCCTCGACCGTGGCGCGCAGCTCGCGAACGTTGCCGGGCCATGGGCGCGCTGCGAGCCAGCCGACCGCGTCCGGTGCAAACGCGCCGCCATGCATCGCGCGGCGCAGGAACAGCCCGGCCAGCAGCGGGATGTCGCCGGGCCGCTCCGCCAAGGAGGGCGTGCGCAGGACCATGCCCTTCAGCCGGTAGAACAGGTCCTCCCGGAAGCTGCCGTCGGCCACCATGGCCTCCAGGTCGCGGTGGGTTGCCGCGACCACCCGGACATCGGCCCGCCTGGCCGCGCGCGCGCCGACCGGCAGGAACGTCCCCTCCTGCAGGAACCGCAGCAGCTTGACCTGCATCGCTGCCGGCATCTCGCCGACCTCGTCGAGCAGCAGCGTTCCGCGGTGGGCCGTCTCGATCAGGCCAGGCTGGTCGCGGTGCGCGCCGGTGAAGCTGCCCTTCAGGTGCCCGAACAGCTCGCTTTCCAGCAGGCTGGCCGGCAATGCGCCGCAGTGGATCGGCACGAACGGCCCGGCCGCCCGGGCGCTGCACGAATGCAGCGCCCGGGCCACCAGCTCCTTGCCCGTGCCCGTCGGTCCCAGCACCAGCACGCTGACGGTGCTCGGCCCCAGCCGGCGCACCATGGCGCGCAGCCGCTCGATGGCGTCCGAACGGCCGACCAGCCCCAGGTCGTCGGCCGCCGCCTGCTCGCGCAGGGTCCGAACCTCGCGCTCAAGCCCTGCTTTCCGCAGCGCGCGATCGACCACGAAGCCCAGCATGTCCGGCTCGATCGGCTTGGCGATGAAGTCCCATGCCCCGGCCGCCGTCGCCCGCAGGGCCATGTCGTGCCCGGCGTGGCCCGTCAGCACGACCACCGGCGCCGGCAGGAAGGCGGCGATCAGCTCGATCCCGGCCAGCGGGTCCATGCGCGGCGGCATCGACAGGTCCAGCAGCACGAGGTCCGGGCGGCCGTCGCGGAACCGCGCCACGGCCTCCTCCGCCGACCCCGCGACCGTCACCGTGTGGCCAAGCCCGCGCAGCCACGCGCCGCCCAGCCGCTGGAACGCCGGCTCGTCATCCACCAGCAGGACATGGCCCGGCACCGTCACGATGCCTGCGGCAGGCTGAGCGTGAAGCAGGTCGTCCACCCGGCACGCTCGGTGAGCGCGATGCCGCCGCCGCTCGCCGCGGCGATCCGCGCCACGATGGCCAGGCCCAGCCCGGTCCCGCCCGGGCTGCGCGAGACGAACGGCTCGAACACCCGCCCGCGCAGGTCCGCGGGGATCCCCGGCCCGTCGTCGCACACATGCAGCCGTGCCAACCCATCCCGGCAATCCGCCTCCAGCACGACCCGGCTGGCCGCGGCGCGGGCGTTCTCGATCAGGTTGCCCAGCGCCTGCTCCACCCGGTCCGCATCCGCCATGACCCGGAGGTCGCGCGGCAGCCGGGCCTCGATGGCATGGCGCGCGGCCAGGCGGCGGGCCAGCCCGGCCAGGTCCATGGGAGCCGCCATCATCGACCATGGCTTCGCATAGTCCAGCAGGTCGTCGGCCAGGCGGGCGATCCGGCGCACCTGGTCGGCCACCTCGGCCTTCACCTCGGGGTCCGCCAGGGCAACCGCCATGCCGATGACGTTCAACGGGTTGCGGACATCGTGGGCGACGGTGGCCGCGAGCGCGCCCAGCTCGACCAGCCGGGCCTGGGCCTGGCGCTCCCGCTCCTGCTCCGCCAGGGACACGGCGCGCTCCAGCCGCTGCGCCTCCTCGGCCAGCACGACCCCGAGCATCTCGACCACCCG
>CAHJXG010000277.1 GCA_903644035.1 Rhodospirillales bacterium | reverse complement strand
GGCGGGGGGAGGTGTCGCGCTCCGTCATGTCCCCCGGCGCTCCCGCCGCATCACCTCGACGGCGAGCCGGAGGTAGGCCTGGGCGCCGGGCGAGCGGAGGTCGTAGAGCATGACGGGCTTGCCGTGGCTCGGCGCCTCGGACACCCGCACGTTGCGCGGGATCACCGTCTGGTAGACGAGCGGGCCGAAGAAGCTGCGCACGTCCGCGGCGACAAGCTCCGACAGGTTGTTTCGCTTATCAAACATCGTCAGCACGATGCCTTGGAGGGCAAGCCGTGGGTTGAGGTGCTGCTGGATGCGCTCGATGGTGCGCACGAGCTGGCTGATGCCTTCCAGGGCGAAGAACTCGCATTGCAGGGGCACCAGGACCGCATCGGCGGCAACCAGGCCGTTGATGGTGAGCAGGCCGAAGCTGGGCGGGCAGTCGATCAGGATGAAGCTGTGGCGCCCCGAGGCGGCGGCGAGCGCCTGGCGGAGCCGGTACTCGCGCTGGTCCAAGGTGGACAGCTCGAGCTCGGCGGCGGCCAGCTCGGCGTCGGCCGGCAGGACGGACAGGTTGGGCACGTCGGTCGCGACCGCGGTGGCGGCGATGCTGTCCTCGCCGATCAGCGCCGTGTAGGTGCCGCGTTCCCGCCGCGACTGGCCGATGCCCAGTCCGGTGGATGCGTTGCCCTGCGGGTCGAGATCGACCAGCAGGACGTCCTCCCCGGCGGTGGCGAGCGCCGTCGCGAGGTTGATGGCCGTCGTCGTCTTGCCGACGCCGCCTTTCTGGTTCGCGATGGCCAGGATCCGGGTGGGACGGACGGGGCCGGGCGGCTCGGCGACGGCCTCGACGGGCGACTCAAGCATGGCTCAGGTCGGTGACGGCCAGGATCGTTGAGCTGGAGTCGCTTGGGTGATCGAACCGCCGGATGTTCATGCGCCAGTGTTTCTCCGCGTTTGCGATCTCGTCCTCGACCCGCGCCCCCTTTGCAAGCAGGGCCATGCCGCCGCGATCCAGCAGGCGATGGGCATACGACAGGAGGACTGCGAGCGGCGCGAGGGCACGGGCTGTGATCAGCGGGGCGCGGGGCAGCGACAGCTCCTCGATGCGTGTGCAATGCACTTGGACCGGAGCTCCGGTTACACGCTGGGCCTCCCTAAGGAAAGCGGCTTTGCGCTGGTCGGCCTCGACGAGGTCGAACGGGACCCCTGACGCCAGGGCCACGACGAGTCCTGGAAATCCTGCGCCCGACCCGAGGTCCAGGCCGCGGGAGACGCCCGCGGGGATCAAGGGGAGGAACCGCAGGCTGTCCAGGATGTGGCGCGACCAGATGACGTCGCGATCCCCTTGCGAGACGAGGTTGATCGACCGCGTCCATTTCTGCAGCAGGGCGGCGAACTGCTCAAGCGGCTCCACTGTTTCACGTGGAACCAGGTCTACGAACGCGCCAGGCATCTTGCCGTACAAGGACGTCAGTCTTTCATCCCCTGGTGCTCGGCACAGGACAAAGCGTCAGCCATGGCCTAGCATGGCGGAGGCGGAGCGGCTACCTGGCCCGGTGCCTGACGGCGCGCATCGCCGGCGATGGCGACCCCACTGACGAGGCCCCGATTGCCGCAGCTGTCCATCCATGCCCCGTTTGGCGCCCTGACCTTCTCAGAGGATGACGGCGCCATCGTCGCCGTCGATTGGGGATGGGGACGCGATCAGGAGGAGACCGCGCTTCTCGTGCAGGCGCGCGAGCAGATGCATGAGTATCTCGATGGCGAGAGGCTGGCGTTCGACCTGCCGACCCGGCCAGCCGGGTCCGCCTACCAGCAGAGGGTCTGGGCAACCCTCCTGCTGATCCCGCGCGGCCAGACCTGGACATACGCGGCCATCGCGAACAAGGCCGGTGGAAGCCCCCGGTCCGTGGCCCAGGCCAGCCGGGGCAACCCGATTCCCATCGTCATTCCCTGTCACCGCGCGGTCGCCGCCCGCGGGCTGGGCGGCTACGCCGAGGGGCAGGGTCTGGACACGAAGCGCTATCTGCTCCAACTCGAAGCCCGACCCGCATGAGATGCCGTCCGGTCACGGCGCAGGGAGGAGACGAACGATGTCGCACGCAATCCGCATTCACGCCTATGGCGGGCCGGACGCAATGCAGTGGGACGATGTGCCGACGCCTGAGCCGGGTCCTGCCGAGGTGCTGGTCCACCACACCGCCATCGGCCTGAACTACATCGACGTCTATTTCAGGAACGGCCTCTACAAGGCGCCGTCGCTGCCGGCGACCCTGGGCATGGAGGCGGCCGGCGTCGTGCAGGCGGTCGGCTCGGACGTGACCAGCCTTGCGGTGGGCGACCGCGTCGCCTACGCCACCGGCCCGATCGGGGCCTACTCCACGGACCGCGTCATCTCCGCCGACCGGGTGGTCCGCGTGCCCGAGGGGATCAGCGACCAGACAGCGGCGGCGATGATGCTGCAGGGCATGACGGCGCAGTACCTCCTGCGCCGAACCTACGCGGTCAAGAGCGGCGACACCGTGCTGATCCACGCCGCGGCGGGCGGGGTCGGGCTGATCATGTGCCAGTGGGCGAGGCATCTCGGCGCCACGGTCATCGGCGTCGTCTCGACGGACGAGAAGGCGCGCATCGCGAAGGAGCACGGCGCGACGCATGTGATCGTCGGCTACGAGAAGCTGGCATCGGACGTCAAAAGCCTCACGGGCGGGGCGATGGTGCCGGTCGTCTATGACAGCGTCGGCCGTGACACGTTCACCGCCAGCCTCGATTGCCTGGCGCCGCTCGGCCTGATGGTCAGCTTCGGCAACTCGTCGGGCCCGGTGCCGCCGTTCGAGCTTGCCATGCTCGCCGCCAAGGGCAGCCTGTTCCTGACCCGGCCCACGCTGGCCACCTACACGGCCTCGAAAGCCGACCTCGACCGGTCGGCGCAGGACCTGATGCAGGTGGTGATGGCGGGCGCCGTGCAGGTCAAGGTCAACCAGACCTTCGCGCTGAAGGACGCCGCCGAGGCGCACCGTGCGCTGGAGGCGCGCAAGACGACGGGCAGCACCGTGCTGGTCCCTTGACGCTCAAGGCCGCCGACCACACGGCGCAGAGCAGGCCTACAGTCAGGACCATGCCCAGCCAGGGCGCAGGCAGCAACGGGAGCGAGCGATGAGCGGACCGGACCGGGCGGACCCCATGGCCGAAGGCAGGCGCGCGGCGGCCAGCCAGGGGGAGGCTATCTCGAACCCATATCCAAAGGGCACGGAAGACCATGCCAAGTGGTTGGAGGGCTATGAGGACGCGCTGGACGCGGAGGACGACGGGATGCCCTCGGATCTCGCATGAGGTGCTGAGCATGGCCCTGCCCTTGATGGCCCATACCGGCGCCGGGCCAGCGTGATGCTTGACCCTGGCGACCGCGTGGTCATGGTGTCCGGCGCCGCCCGCGGCATCGGGCGGGCCGTGGTGGAGCGGCTGCTCGCCGACGGCTTCCGCGTGTCCGCCGGAGTCCGCGCGTCCAGCCTCGCGCCGTCCGACCGGCTGCTCGTGCATCGCTACGACGCCGAGAGCCTGGAGAGCGCCCAGGGCTGGCGGGACGCGACCCTCGCCCGGTTCGGGGCGCTGCACGGCCTAGTCAACGCCGCCGGCGTCTCGCTGCCCGGCGCGACCCTGGCGGATGCAGGGGAGGACGCGCTCGACGCGATGTGGCTGATCAACGTCAAGGCGCCGCTGCGGCTGATCCGGCTGCTCCTGCCGGCGCTGCGGGAGGGCGGCGACGGCCGGGTCGTCAACGTCTCCTCGCTGTCGGGCAAGCGCGTGGCCAACGCCAACATCGGCTATGCCATGAGCAAGTTCGCCCTGGTGGCGCTCACCCATGCCGTGCGCCGGGAGGCCTGGGACGACGGCGTGCGCGCCACCGCGATCTGTCCGGGCTTCGTCGCGACCGACATGACGGCCGACGTCACCGCGTTCCCGAGGGAGGGCATGACCAAGCCCGCCGACGTCGCCGCCCTCATCGCGATGGCCCTGCTGCTGCCCGGGACGGCCAACGTTGCCGAATTGCTGGTCAACTGCCGTCTGGAAAGTTCGTTCTGAGACACCTGCGCGACACCGGCACGATTTTTGGATAGAGTCTCTCATCACGTTCGGGAAGGTGCTGATGGCAGACGTTGTGGTGATCGGCGCGGGGATCAGCGGCGCGGCCTCTGCCTACGAACTCGCAACGGGCGGCCTCAAGGTCATCCTGATCGACCGCTACGGCCCCGCGGCCATGGCCTCCGGGTGGACGCTGGCCGGCGTGCGGCAATCCGGGCGCCATCCGGCCGAGCTGCCGCTGGCGCGGCGGGCCGTGTCGCTGTGGCAGACCCTGGCCGAGCGCCTCGATGCGCCCACCCACTACACCAGGCGCGGCAACCTCCGCCTCGCGCGCACGCCGGAGGAGCTGGCGAGCCTCGCCGCCATGGTGGAGGAGCAGCGCGCGGCCAAGCTGGACCTGTCGCTGCTCGATGCGAAGCAGGTGGCCGAGCTTGCCCCGGCGGTGTCGCCCGCGGTGCTCGGCGGCTCCCACTGCCCGACGGACGGCCACGCCGACCCGCAGGCGACGGTGCAGGCCTTCGTGGACGCCGCCGTCCGTGCCGGCGCCGAGACCCGGTTCGGCGAGGACGTGCTGTCGATCGACACGGCGGATGGCCGGGTCACGGGGGTGACGACCGGCGCCGGGCACATCCCGGCCGGGCGCGTGATCCTGGCGGCCGGCGTGCTCGGCAACCGGCTGCTGCAGCCGCTCGGCCTGTCCGTGCCGATGCAGGTGCGCCTGGTGACGGCCGTGCGCACCGTCCCGACGGCGCCGATGCTCGACCAGGTGATCGGCGTCGCCAACGCCGACTGCGCCGGGCGGCAGGAGGTGACGGGCCGGTTCCGCTTCACCGGCGGCAGCACCGAATGGAGCGGCGAGATCGAGGACGCTGCTATGAAGGACGGCCCCCGCCCGCGGGTGCGCCCGCCGGCGCGCGGGGTCGCCGACGCCATCCGCCTGTTCGGCGGCGTGGTCCCGGCGATGCTGGACACGCCCATCGACGAGATCTGGGCCGGGCTGATCGACCAGACGCCCGACGCGCTGCCGGTGCTGCAATCGGTTTCCGACCCGGCCGGCCTGGTCATCGCCATGGGGTTCTCCGGCCACGGCTTCTGCCTTGGCCCCGTCACCGGCCAGATCGCCGCCGCCATGGCGCAGGACCTGCCCGTGGACCTGCCGCTGGAGCCGTTCGCCCTGGCGCGCTTCGACCGCTGGAACGCGCCGAGCGAGCCGATGACGCTTCATGGGTAGCTTGGGCATGGCTGATCCAACATGACCCGCTTCGTCCTGCACCGGCTCGGGCAAAGCCTGCTGCTGCTCCTGCTCGTCTCGATGATCGGCTTCGCCCTGCTGCATCTGGCGCCGGGCGGCCCGCTGGCGCAGTTCGCGCTGACGCCGGGCATGTCGCAGGAGGCGATGCAGCGGATCGCGCATCAGATGGGGTTGGACCAGCCCTTGCCGGTGCAGTACGTGCAATGGCTGCGCCGCCTGCTCGTCGGCGACTGGGGCCGGTCGTATCGCGACAGCCAGCCGGTGCTGTGGGTGATCGGCTCGCACCTGGGGGCGACGCTGGAGCTGATGATCAGCTCCACCCTGCTCGCGGTGATCCTCGGCACCTGGGTCGGCGTGCTGGGCGCGATCCGGCGCTACTCGCTGGCGGACTACGCGGCGACCATCGGCGCGATGATCGCGCTGTCGATCCCGACCTTCTGGTTCGGCCTGGTGATGATCTACGTGTTCTCCGTCCGCCTCGCCTGGCTGCCGGCCGGCAACATCGCGACGGCCGGCAACGGCTCGCTGCTCGACTACGCCCACCACCTGATCGCGCCGTGCATCGTCCTGGCCCTCGTGACCGTCGCGACCTGGAGCCGCTACATGCGCGCCTCGATGCTGGAGGTGGTCAACCAGGACTACGTCCGCACCGCCCGCGCCAAGGGCCTGCGCCGCCTGCAGGTGCTGGTGCATCACAGCCTGCGCAACGCGCTGCTGCCGATGATCACGGTGGCCGGGCTGCAGCTTCCCATCCTGCTGAGCGGCGCGCTGGTGACGGAGACGGTGTTCACCTGGCCCGGCATGGGCCGGCTGTTCCTCGACAGCCTGGGCTACCGGGATTATCCCGTGGTGATGGGCCTGCTGATCTTCTCGGCCATCCTGGTCCTTGCCGGCAATCTGGTGGCGGACCTGCTGTATGTCGCCGCCGATCCCCGGATCCGCCTGTCATGAGCAGCGCCGCCGCCGGCGTCGTGGTCGCGCCCTTCCCGCCCGCGCGCTCGACCCGGGCAGATCGGAAGAGCACACGTCTG
>CAHJXG010000276.1 GCA_903644035.1 Rhodospirillales bacterium | reverse complement strand
TGCGCCGACATGCGGGCCGAGGCTGCGGCGGCCGTCGCGGACCAGATCGGCGAGGCCGCCGTCGCGGTGCCCGGCGACGTGAGCCGCGGGCCGGAGGTGCAGGCCATGGTCGATGCGGCGGTGCAGCGCTTCGGCGGCCTCGACATCGTGGTGAACAACGCCGGCACGACGCACCGCAACCGCCCGATGCTGGAGGTGGACGCCGACGAGTTCGACCGGGTCTATGCCGTGAACGTCAAGTCGATCTACTGGATGGCGCAGGCCGCCGTGCCGGTGATGCGGCGGCAGGGACGGGGCGGGTCGCTGGTCAACATCAGCAGCACCGCCGGCATCCGGCCGCGCCCGGGCCTCGTGTGGTACAACGGCAGCAAGGGCGCGGTGAACACCATCACCCAATGCATGGCGAGCGAGCTGGCGCCCGACAACATCCGGGTGAACTCGGTCTGCCCGGTGATCGGCGCCACCAACCTGCTGACCGAGTTCATGGGCGTCCCGGACACCCCGGAGAACCGCGCCCGCTTCCTCGCCACCATCCCGCTCGGCCGCATGAGCACGCCGGCCGACATCGCCAACGCCTGCCTGTGGCTCGCCGAGGACTCGTCGAGCTTCATCACCGGCGTGCTGCTCCCGGTCGACGGCGGGCGCTGTGCATAGCGGTGCGGGCGCCTGACCCGGTGAACATCCTCTCCATCCAGTCCTGGGTCGCCTACGGCCACGTCGGCAACGCCTCGGCGGTGTTCCCGCTGCAGCGGCTGGGCGCCGAGGTCTGGGCGGTGAACACCGTGCAGTTCAGCAACCACACCGGATACGGTGCCTGGACCGGGCAGGTGTTCACGGGCGCTGCGGTGCGGGACCTCGTGGACGGCATCGCCGCCCGCGGCGTGCTGCCGTCCTGCGACGCGGTGCTGTCGGGCTACATGGGCGACCCCGGCATCGGCGAGGCCATCCTCGACGCGGTCGCCCGGGTCCGCGCCGCCAACCCGGCCGCGCTGTATTGCTGCGACCCCGTCATCGGCGACCACGGCCGCGGCGTCTTCGTGCGGCCTGGCATCGCCGAGCTGATGCGCGACCGCGCCGTGCCCGCCGCCGACATCCTGACCCCGAACCAGTTCGAGCTGGAGCACCTGACCGGGATGCCCTGCGCCACGCTCGATGAGGCGCGGGCCGCGGTGGCGCGGCTGCGGGCGATGATGGCGCCCGGCGGCCCGCAGACCGTGCTGGTCACCAGCCTGCAGACCCGCGACACGCCGCCCGACGTCGTGGACATGCTGGCGGTCGATGCGGAGGGTGCCCACCTGCTGCGCACGCCGCTGCTGCCGCTGTCGGTGAACGGCGCCGGGGATGCGGTGGCGGCGCTGTTCCTGTTCCACCACCTACGGACCGGCCAGGCGCAGGCGGCGCTGGAGGCGGCCGGCAGCGCCATCCACGGCCTGCTGCGCCGCACCGCCGAGGCTGGCTCCCGCGAGATCCTGACGGTCGCGGCGCAGGACGAGTTCGCCAGCCCCTCCGTATGGTTTCGGGCGCAGCGGGCCTGACACGGCTGGATTCAAAAAAATTTCTTTTATGCTTGCCCTCTTGTTGCCGTGATCGGCGCGTAGAAGTCACGGTGCGTCGCCGAGAGGCACGCTTGCCCGGTCACCCTTGTCTGCAGCGGATGGCGTCATGCGTTTCATCAAAATCTACCGCCAGGCCCTTGCCGTCCTGCGATCCGACAAACGTCTGGCGATCATGCTGGGCGCCGCGAACGTCGTCGTGGCCGGGCTGCAGTTCCTGGACCCCTTGCTGTTCGGCCGGGTGATCGGCCTGCTGACGCGATCCGACCAGCTTCCGTCAGACCAGCTCTGGTCTCAGTCCGCCATCCTGCTGGGCATCTGGTTTGCGGTCGGCGCAGCGGCCATCGGCGCCAACATCGCGACCTCGCTGCATTCGGAGCGCATGGCGCACCACAACCGCCTGCAGGTCATGAACCGCTACTTCGGCCATGTCCTGTCGCTGCCGCTGTCCTTCCACGGCGACATCCACTCCGGGCGCCTGATGAAGGTCATGCTGGGCGGGTCGGACGCGCTGTTCGGGCTTTGGCTCACCTTCTTCAAGGACCAGCTTTCCACCTACATCGCCGTCCTGGTCCTGCTGCCGTTCACCTTCCTGCTGAACTGGCGCCTCGCCTTGACCTTGGTGGTGCTGGTGGTGGTGTTCGTCGTGCTGACGCTCATGGTGGTGCGCAAGACGGAGGTGGGGCAGCGCCGGGCCGAGTACTACCAGGGGCAGCTGGCCGGCACGGCGCAGGACGCGCTGGCCAACGTCATGGTCGTGCAGTCCTTCACGCGGCTCGCCGCGGAAAGCCGCCTGTTCGGCCAGATCATCGAAGACGTGATACGCTACCAGTTCCCCGTGCTGAACTGGTGGGCCGTGGTCAACGTGCTGACCCGCGCCGCCAGCACGCTCGCGGTCATCGCCATCGTCCTGATCGGCACCCTCCTGCACATCCAGGGCAAGGCGACGGTCGGCGAGATCGTGTCCTTCATGGGGTTTGCCACGCTGCTGATCGGCCGCCTGGAATCCGCCGTGCAGTTTGCCTCCCGGCTGTTCCTCCAGGTGCCGATCCTGGACGACTTCTTCAGCGTGCTGGATGCGAAGTCCTCGGTTCCGGAGAAGCCGCATGCCGCGGAGCTGGTGGCGCCGGACGGCGAGGTCCAGTTCGACAAGGTGAGCTTCGCCTACCCCGGCGGTCCCAGCATCCTGGCCGACGTGTCCTTCACCGCGCGGCCCGGCACGTCCGTGGCCCTCGTCGGCCAGACTGGCGCCGGCAAATCGACGGCGATGAACCTGCTGCAGCGTCTGTGGGACCCCGTGCACGGCACCATCAAGATCGACGGCCAGGACCTGCGCGACGTGTCGCTTGAGAGCCTGCGGCGCTCGATCGGCGTCGTCTTCCAGGAGAGCCTGCTGTTCAACCGCTCGATCCGGGAGAACCTGCGCATCGGCCGCCACGACGCGACGGACGAGGACATCGAGCGCGCCTGCCGCCAGGCCGACGCGCACGAGTTCATCATCCGCCAGCCCCAGGGCTACGACACCATCGTGGGCGAGCGTGGCGCCACCCTGTCCGGCGGGCAGCGGCAGCGCCTGGCCATCGCCCGCGCCCTGCTCAAGGACCCGCCGATCTTGATCCTGGACGAGGCGACCAGCGCGCTCGATGCCGCGACGGAGGCCCGCGTCTCCCGCGCCATGGCCACGCTGATGAAGGGCCGCACCACCTTCATCATCGCCCACCGCCTGAGCACGGTGCGCGACGCCGATGAGATCCTCGTGTTCGACCAGGGGCGGGTGGTGGAGCGCGGCAGCTTCGACCAGCTTCTGGCACAGCGTGGCCGCTTTGCCGAGCTGGTCGCCACTCAGCTCAGCCCGGCCTTGGCCCACGCCGCGGAGTAGCCTGTCCCTTGCCTCAGGCCCGGGTTGCTGCGGCTGCTCACAGACCCTTTGCAATCTTGGCCGGCAAGGGCGCAGCATACCGGTTCTGGTAAGGGAGGATCGCGATGACGATCGCTGCAATTCTAAAGCATAAGGGCCACGAGGTCGCCCACGTCGCCCCAACCGCGACGGTCGCCGAGGTCGCCGAGCAACTCGCCGCCCGGCGCATCGGCGCGGTCGTCGTGATGGACGCGGCGCAGCAGCTCCTCGGCATCGTCAGCGAGCGCGACATCGTGGGCAGCCTGGCCGAGCACGGCAGCCGGACGCTGGCGATGACGGCGGCGCAGCTGATGACGCGAAACCTGAAAACTGCCACACACACCACGACAGTGGCGCAGGCCACGGAGATGATGACGCGCGGGCGGTTCCGTCACCTGCCGGTCATGGACGGCGACCGGATGGTGGGCATCGTCAGCATCGGCGACATCGTGAAGGCCCGCCTCAGCCAGCAGGAGCAGGAGATGGACAGCCTGAAGGCCTACGTCGCCGGGGCGGCCTGAGGCTCGCGGTTCGCGCCGGGCACCCACTGCACGTCGCCATCAGGGTTGAGCCGGCGGCCGAGCACGAACAGGTGATCCGAGAGGCGGTTCAGCAGCCGGATCACCGCCGTGTTCACCTCCTCCTCATGGGACAGCCGCACCACCAGGCGCTCGGCCCGACGTACGACGGTGCGCGCCAGGTGGGCGTAGGCGGCGGCCGGGGTGCCGCCCGGCAGGATGAAGCTGGTCAGCGCCGGCAGGGCCGCGTTCATCGCCGCGACCTCGCCTTCGAGCCGCAGGTTTGGCGCGTCTGTCACCCGCAGGCGCTCGCCGGCGGCGCCCGGCACGCAGAGGTCGGCGCCCACGTCGAACAGGTCGTTCTGGATGCGGGCCAGCATGGCGTCGGCCTCCGCATCGCCCGCGGTGTGCAGGCGCAGCAGGCCGATGGTCGCGTTCGCCTCGTCCACGGTGCCGTAAGCCTCGACGCGCAGGGCGTCCTTGGGCACGCGGGTGCCGTCACCCAAGGAGGTCTCCCCGCCATCGCCGCCGCGGGTCACGACCCTGTCAATTCTGATCATTGCTTATCCCCAAGAACAAAACGGATATCGAGCGAGTAGTCGAACGGTACCGGCGTGCCTTGATTTCGCGCCGGGGTAAAGCGCCATTGCCGCACGGCGTTGCGCGCCGCGCGGTCGAGGCTCGCAACGCCGCTGCTGCTCGCGATCACCACGTCCTGCGGCCGGCCCTGGGCCGATACGTGGATCAGCAGCGTCACGGTCCCCTGCGCGCGCTGCCGCGCCGCCTCGACGGGGTAGGCCGGGGGCAGGTTGCGGAACGCGCTGTCGGGGCGCGCGGGGATCACGCCTTTCCCCGTGACATCGACGCCCTCCCGGGTTTCCTCCGAGTTCCCGAGGTTGACGGCAGGCGTGCTCATGGGCGCTGCGGCGCCGGAGGGACCGCGGACCGGTGCTGCCGGCTCCGCCCCGGAGGGCTCCGCCTGAAGGGGAGGGGACGGGCTTGCGGCTTCCGCTACGGAGGGCGGGGAGGGGGCTGCGGCGACGGAAGCGGTCACGGGGGCGCCCTGGACGGCGTCAGGCCGCTGCACCAGTTCAACCTCGATGGACGGCTCCTCCGTGTCGCTGCCGCGCCCGGCGGGCCAGGGCAGCAGCGCCGCAACCACCACGGCGTGCAGCATCACGGACGCCAGCAGAACCCACCCCTTCACAAGATGGGCGCCGTCACAGCACCAGCACGCCGCTGTGCTTGGCTTTCAGCTCCGGCTCGACATGGATGGTGATGACCAGGCCCTCAACCTCGGCCTTCAGGGCCGCCTCGATGCGGTCGCAGATCGCGTGCGCCTCCGCCACCCGCATCTCACCGGGAACGACGAGGTGGAATTCGAGGTAGGTGAGCCGTCCCGCGTGCCGGGTGCGCAGGTCGTGCGCCTCGATGGCCCCGTCGGCGTGCTGGCCGACCAGCAGGCGGATGCGCTCCACGATGACCCCCGCCGGCGCCGCGTCCATCAGGCCGCCGACGCTGTCCGTCACCAGGCGCACGCCGGACCACAGCACGCTCGCGGCGACGCCCACGGCCAGCGCCGGGTCCAGCCAGTTCAGCCCGGTCTGCACCGCCAGCACCAGCCCGGTGATGATGCTGACCGACGTCACCACGTCGGTCCACAAATGCCGCCCGTCGGCCGCCAGCGCCGGCGAGCGGTGCCGCTTGCCCGCCCGCGTCAGCACGGCCGCCCAGCCCGCGTTCATCACGGTGGACAAGGCGTTGATCCCCAGCCCAAGCCATGGCTGCTGCAGCGACGCGGGCTGGTTCCAGGTCGCCCACGCATGCTGCAGGATCGACCCGGCGGCCACGATGATCAGCACCCCCTCGACCACCGCGGCGAAGAACTCGACCTTGTCGTGCCCGTAGGGGTGGTTCGCGTCGGCCGGACGGGCCGCCAGGCGCAGCGCCCCGAACGCCACCAGGCTCGCCACGACGTTGACCACGCTCTCCAGCGCATCCGAGTACAGCGCGGCGCTGCCGGTGAGCCACCACGCTCCCGCCTTCATCGCCAGCACGGCGACGCCGACGAAGATCGTGATGCCGGCGATGCGCCCCACCTGGTCCAATGCTGCCCCTGCGCCTATCGCCGGACCGAATTAGCAGGGGAGGGCTACACGGAGAAGTACTTCGCCCGCGGGTTCAGCACGACGATGGCGCTTGTCGACTGCTCCGGGTGCAGCTGCCACTCGTCCGAGAGCGACACGCCGATGCGCTCCGCGTCCAGCAGGCGCAGCAACGGCGCCTGGTCCTCAAGCCGGGGGCAGGCCGGGTAGCCGAAGGAGTAGCGCGACCCGCGGTAGTGCTGGGACAGCATACGCTCGATGTCGCGGTCGTCCTCCCCCGCGTAACCCAGCTCGGCCCGAATGCGCTTGTGTGTATATTCGGCCATCGCCTCCGCCACCTCGACCGACAGGCCGTGCAGATAGAGGTAGTCCTGGTAGCGGTTGTCCTCGAACCACAGCCGCGCCGTGTCGGACGCCTTCTGCCCCACGGTGACGACCTGCAGGCCGATCACGTCGCGCCCTTCGTCGTCCACGTCGCGGAAGAAGTCGGCGATGCACTCGCCGTCCTCCTTGGGCTGGCGGGGCAGGGCGAAGCGGCACAGCTCGGTCTGCCCATCCTCGTCGAACACGATGAGGTCATTGCCCTGGCCGGCGGCCTTCCAGTAGCCGTAGATCGCCTGGGGGCGCAGGATGCTGTCGGCCTCGCAGATCGCCAGCATCCGGCGCATCACCGGGCGCAACTCCTGCTTGGCCCAGCCCAGGAAATCCTCCAGCGTCTTGCCCTGCTTGCGGAATCCCCACTGGAATTGATACAGCGATCGCTCGTTCAGAAACGGGATCACCGCCTTGGGCGCCGCCTCGATCATCCGGGCGCCCCAGAACGGCGGCGCGGCCGGCGGCACGTCCGCCGTCAGCCGACGCCGGCGCGCCTGCACGGCGGCCACGTCCACCGGGCGGAAGGCGCGCTGATCGGCCTGGCCCAGCGTGCGCTGCGTGTTGCGCGCCTTGCCGGACCGCTTCGCCTGCACCGCCGCGAGGTAGTCGTCGAAGCCGTTGCCCGTCACCTTGTCCATCAGGTTCAGCCCGTCGAACGCATCGCGGGCATAGGCGACGCGCCCGCAGGCATAGGCCTGCACGCAGTCATCCTCGACGTAGTTGCGGGTGAGTGCCGCGCCCCCCAGCATGACCGGGATCTCCAGCCCCTGCCGCCCCATCTCCTCCAGGTTCTCCCGCATCACGACGGTGCTTTTCACCAGCAGCCCCGACATGCCGATGGCATGGGCGTGGTGCTGCTTCGCGGCGGCGACCATGTCGGCGAGCGGCACCTTGATGCCGAGGTTCACCACCCGGTAGCCGTTGTTGGTCAGGATGATGTCGACCAGGTTCTTGCCGATGTCGTGCACGTCCCCCTTCACGGTGGCCAGCACGATGGTGCCCTTCTCCTGCCCGGCCACCCGCTCCATGTGCGGCTCCAGATGGGCGACCGCGGCCTTCATGGTCTCGGCGGATTGCAGCACGAAGGGCAGCTGCATCTTGCCCGCGCCGAACAGCTCGCCCACCACCTTCATGCCGTCGAGCAGCACGTTGTTGATGATGTCGAGCGGCGGCTGGGTCCGCATCGCCTCGTCCAGCTCGTCGGCCAGGCCCTTGCGGTCGCCATCGATGATGCGGTCCCGGAGGCGGCCCTCGACGGTGTCGGCCCGGACCTTCTTCGCCACGTCGGCCAGCTTGCGGTCGGCGAAGATCTCCAGCAGCCGCTGCAACGGGTCGTAGCCCTCCCGCCGCCGGTCGAACAGCAGGTCCTCGACGACCTCGACTTCCTCGGGAGCGATCAGGTGCAACGGCCTGATCTTGCTGACATGCACGATGGCGCCCGTCATGCCGGCGCGCACGGCATGGTCGAGGAACACCGAGTTCAGCACGGC
>CAHJXG010000275.1 GCA_903644035.1 Rhodospirillales bacterium | reverse complement strand
CGGAGTCCGGCCCCCTGCCGTCAACCGCCGGGTCAGACTCGCCGAGCGACACCGTTTCAGGCACCACTGCGATCGGTTCGGCGATGACCGGCTCCGGCTCGGTTGACGCGTCCTCCACGAGCGGCTGCAAAGCCGCGGGTTCGACCGGGCGTCGTGCTGGCCCGGTCGCGGCGAGGGCGCGTTCCTGCTCGGCCTGTTCGATGGCATCGAAGATGTCGAAGGCGGCGCTGCCGCCGAACGGATTGGCCGGGGTCGGTCCGGCGTAGGCGGGCGCTGCACGCTCTTGGACGCCTGGAGACGCCTGAGCCGGCTCGGCGGCCGCGGGATCCGCCTGGATGTCGTCCGCATCGCGCCGGCGCCGGCGTCCGCCACGGCGTCCGCGTCGCTTGCTGCGGTCAGCGTCGTCGCCTGTGGCGTCGGCGGCGTCGGGCGCCGTTGCTTCGGCAGCCTCGGATGCCGGTGCTTCGGCAGCCTCGGATGCAATCGCGTCAGCATCCCCGGATGCCAAAGCCTCGGCGGCTCCGGACGGCAGCGCTGGTGCCATTTCAAGGGCCGGAGTGCCGCCATCGGCCGTGACACCCGGAACAGGCGTCACGGCGCCCTCGGCCGAAGAGCCGTTCAAGCCGCTGGGCGGCGGTGCAGCGGCCATGCTCGGCTCGCCCTCCGTCCCGATCGCGCCCATGCTGATGGTGGCTGCGCCGTCCCCTCCATCCTCTCGCCGACCGCCACGGCGGCGACGGCGGCGGCGCTTGCTGCGCTGCTCGCCCTCCTCGGCCGTCTCGCCGGGGCGCGGCGCGTCCTCGTCGTCCCTGTCGTCACTTGCGGCCGCTTCGACGCCACTTTCCGGCACGTCCTCGTCGGGGTCCTCGAACGGCTCGGGCGGCGCGAGCTGCGAGATCGGCGCCGGCAGCTCCGACACCGCCTGCGCCCGCACGCGCTCGATCCGCATCGTCGGCGGCACCAGCGTGTCGTCGGCGGCGAAGGCGACATGCATGCCGTAGCGGGCCTCGATCTCCGCAAGCCGCACCCGCTTGTGGTTCAGCACATACAGCGCGATCGGCCCGGCCACATGCACGACCACCTCGGCCGCGCGGCGCTTCGCGCCCTCCTCCTCAATGCCGCGCAGCACGTGCAGCGCGGCGCTCTCGGTGCTGCGCACCTGGCCGGTCCCAGCGCAGTGCGGGCACATGACCAAGCTGGTCTCGGCGAGCGACGGGCGCAGGCGCTGCCGGCTCATCTCCATCAGGCCGAAATGGCTGATGGAGCCGACCTGGATGCGCGCGCGGTCGTTCTTCAGCGCATCCTTCAGCCGTTTCTCGACCGCCGTGATGTTGCGGCGGCTTTCCATGTCGATGAAGTCGATCACGATCAGCCCGGCCAGGTCGCGCAGCCGAAGCTGGCGCGCCGCCTCCTCCGCCGCCTCCATGTTGGTCTTGAGCGCGGTTTCCTCGATGCCCCGCTCCCGCGTGCTGCGGCCGGAGTTCACGTCGATGGCCACCAACGCCTCGGTCTGGTTGATGACCAGGTAGCCGCCAGAGCGGAGCTGCACGGTGGGCGACAGCATGGCGTCAAGCTGCGCCTCGACCTGCGCCTTCACGAACAACGGCTGCGGGTCCCGCCACAGCTGCACCTTGCGGGCGTGAGTCGGCATCAGCATGCGCATGAAGTCGCGCGCCGCCCGCCAGCCCTGCTCGCCATCCACCAGGATGTCGTCCACGTCGCGGGAGTACACGTCGCGGATGGCGCGCTTGATCAGGCTCGCCTCCTCGTAGATCAGCGCGGGCGCCACCGACTTCATCGTCAGCTCGCGGATCTGGTCCCACTGGTTGAGCAGGTACTCGCAATCCCGGATGATCTCGGGCTTCGGCCGGTTGGCCCCGGCGGTGCGGACGATCAGGCCCATGCCGCGCGGCAGGTCCAGCTCGGCCGTCACCTCCTTCAGGCGGCGGCGGTCGGCGGCGGAGGTGATCTTGCGGGAGATGCCGCCGCCGCGGGGCGAGTTCGGCATCAGCACGGAGAACCGCCCGGCCAGCGAGATGTAGGTCGTGAGCGCCGCGCCCTTGGTGCCGCGCTCCTCCTTCACGACCTGGACCAGCAGGATCTGCCGGCGGCGGATCACCTCCTGGATCTTGTAGTTGCGCAGGAAGCGCGGGGTCGCCCGCTGCTCGCGCGGCTCCTCGACCTCGCCGCCCACCGACTCCGGCGGCGGCTCGGCGGCCTCGAAGCCCGCCTCGACGAGCTGGCCGGATGCAGCACCATTGGACAGGATGGCGGAGGGTTCCGGCGCAGGCGCCTGGTCCGCATGGGCCTCAATCGGGGTGGCTTCCGGCGCCATGTCGGCGCCCGTCTCCGTCGCGTCCGGGACGGCGGCCTCGGGGAACAGCGTCTCCGCCTCGTGCGGGGCGACGAGGATGTCCTGGCTGACCGCGGCGGCCTGGGCGACCTGGCCCTCGCGCGGCAGCGCCTCCTCGGCCGTCTCCGGATCGGCCTGCATGGCATAGGACGCCTCCACGGCCGCGTCCATCGCGCTGGCCGGCGCCATCATGTCGGGAATGTCGATCACGCCGGACACCTGGACCACCTCGGAGGCGGCCGGCCGGGCCGCCAGCTCGGCGTCGCGGGCGGCGGCGCGCTCCTCGGCGTCCTCGTCCTCGCGCGCCTCCGCTTCCTGCATCTCCAGCAGGCGCTGCCGGTCGGCGACGGGAATCTGGTAGTAGTCGGGGTGGATCTCGCCGAACGCCAGGAAGCCGTGCCGCCCGCCGCCGTACTCGACGAAGGCCGCCTGCAGGCTCGGCTCGACGCGGACGACCTTGGCGAGGTAGATGTTGCCCTTGAGCTGCTGCTTGGTGGACGTTTCGACGTCGAAGTCTTCGAGGCGGTTACCCTCCAGCACCACCACGCGGGTTTCTTCGGCGTGGGTGCTGTCGATCAGCATGCGTTTCGTCATCGTGTGTTGAACTCCGGTGCGCCGAGGGCACGCGCGTGCAGGGCACGGCGCGGCGGCGGCAGAAGGGGCGGGACGGCGGGGTTTCGCTGCGGCCGAGGGCAGGCTGCGACGTGTTCAGTCCGGGTGTTGGTTGGACGGGCACGACGATCAGCATCGGATTCCTGGCGAGCGGGCCAGCGCTGCCGTCGGGCGGCGCTGCCCAGGTGGGGCATCAGCCCTCATCCATGTACCCGGTGCCTCTTACTGGCGAGGGGCCTGCTGGACGGACCCGGCGCGCGGGGTCGCGCGGCGCGGGCGGCGGTGCGACGGAGCAAGATCGCCACAAGGAATGCAATCGGGTCCATCCGGACCGGGCTGCAAGCAGGCTGTCTCACGAGTGTCACATCGCCGGAGCGTTACGAACATGGCGCAATCCCGTGATGTCTGCAAGGCTGCTCAACGAGACGGCATAAGAAGCATGTGCGGGCCGTCAAGGTCCTGTGTTACGTGTGGGCGGATGGCTGACGCCTGCATCCTGCCCCGCCGCGCCCTGCTCGCCGCCATGGCAGCCCTGTCCGGCGGCCCCGGCCT
>CAHJXG010000274.1 GCA_903644035.1 Rhodospirillales bacterium | reverse complement strand
CAATCGCACGCCGGACACGCGGCTGGTGCCGCGGCTGAACAGCTTCGGCGAGAACCTGCGCCGGGCGCGGCTGCCTTTCGTGTTCAAGTACCAGGACGTCACGGTGAATGTGACGCCGGACTTCGGCGGCTCCCCCGACGGCATGGCGACGCTGTATGAGGCGAACATCAACTACTCGCCGGTCAAGGCGCTGACGCTGACGGGCGGCTACTTCAAGCCCTGGCTGACGCTGCAGGACAGCATGAGCTCGAACGACTTCCTGTTCCTGGAGCGGCCCAGCATCGTCGAGGCGGCGCGCAACATCGCCGGCGGCGACGCACGGTCCGCCGTCGGGGCGCGCTGGGCGGAAGACCGCTACTTCTTCGCGGCCTACCTGACCGGCGCCAGCTACGGCAGCCAGACCTCTGGGAACGCCACGCCGCAGCAGACCGGGGCGACGCTGCGCCTGGCCGGGCGGCCGGTGGCGACCGACGACTGGGACGTGCACGCCGGGTTCTCCGCCTCCGACGCGTTCCGCATCCAGCGGAGCAGCACCGGGCAGACGCTGACGGTGCAGGACCGGCCGGAGCTGCGCATCGACCAGAATCGGCTGGTCAGCACCGGGGCGCTCAACGCCCGCAGCGCCTACACCTACGGCCCGGAGTTCGCGCTGCGCTGGCGCAACTTCATGCTGCAGGGAGAGTACATCCGGATCGGCGTGGACCGCACCGATGGGGGCGCCGCCGTGCGGACGCCGGGGCTGGAGTTCAGCGGCGGCTACGCGGAGGCGAGCTGGGTCATCACCGGCGAGCCCCGGCGCTACGTCACGAGCGAGGGCGCATTCGGCAGCCCGCGCCCGGCCCGGCCGTTCTCGCTCCGCACCGGCGGCTATGGCGCGTTCGAGGCGGTGGCCCGCTACAGCCACATCGACCTGAACGACCGCGTGGCCCGCGGCCGCCCGGCGGCCAGCACCGGCGGCGTCTATGGCGGCGTCCAGGACGTCTATGCCGTGGGGGTGAACTGGTATCCGAACGAGCACCTGCGGTTCATGCTGGACTATGACATCATCAACGTGGACCGGCTGAACGCCACGGGCACGACGCAGGTGGGGCAGCGGATCCAGGCGGTGGCGCTGCGGGCCCAGGCCGCGTTCTGATCCTGCGTTCTGATCCGGCGTGCTGACGCGCCGCTTGTATTGCCTGGCTGCACGGGATGGGTTATCGGACCGGGCTTGGGTCGCCGGGCAGCTTGGTTGAGGTTGCCCGGGTGCCCCGGCATACCGTCCAACCAGGAACCCTCCCATGGCACGCAACAAAATCGCCCTGATCGGCGCCGGCAACATCGGCGGCACGCTCGCCCACCTGATCGGGCTGAAGGAGCTGGGCGACGTCGCGCTGTTCGACGTGTTCGGCGGCGTGGCGGCGGGCAAGGCGCTGGACATCATGCAGTCCGGCCCGGTCGATGGCTTCGACAGCCACATGGCGGGCGGCAGCGACTACGCCGCCATCGCCGGCTCGGACGTGGTGATCGTGACCGCCGGGTTCCCCCGCCAGCCCGGCATGAGCCGTGATGACCTGGTGGCCAAGAACGCCGGGGTGATCGCGACCGTCGCCGAGGGCATCAAGACCTACTGCCCCGGCGCCTTTGTGATCGTCATCACCAACCCGCTCGACGCCATGGTGTGGGTGATGCAGAAGAAGTCGGGCTTGCCGCCCAACATGGTGGTCGGCATGGCCGGCGTGCTCGACAGCAGCCGCTTCCGCCTGTTCCTGGCGCATGAGTTCAACGTCTCGGTGGAGGACGTGACCGCCTTCGTGCTGGGCGGCCACGGCGATACCATGGTGCCCCTGGTGCGCTACAGCACCGTGGCCGGCATCCCGGTGCCCGACCTGGTCAAGATGGGCTGGACGACGCAGGAAAAGGTCGACGCCATCGTCGCCCGCACCGCGAACGGCGGCGGCGAGATCGTGAAGCTGCTGGAGAAGGGCAGCGCCTTCTATGCCCCCGCCGCCAGCGCCATCGCCATGGCCGAGAGCTTCCTGCGCGACAAGAAGCGCGTGCTGCCGGCGGCGGCGCACCTGTCGGGGCAGTATGGCGTGAACGACCTCTATGTCGGCGTGCCCGTGGTGATCGGCGCGGGCGGCGTCGAGCGCATCGTCGAGATCACGCTGGACCCGTCCGAGCAGGCGGCGTTCGACAAGAGCTGCGCCTCGGTCCAGGAGCTGATCGACGCGAGCCGCAAGCTGGTGGGCTGAACGCGCCACCGGCCATGCGCCGCCACCCCATGCAATATGGGCAACCCTGGCAACACGCCAGGTCGGACGGATCATGCCCATCTTTCATGGAGCGCCCCGGTGCCCGATGACGTCATGAGGAATCAACCATGCCCGGCGTAGACCTGCTCGCCCAAGCATTCAATGGCGGCAACGCCGCGTTCGTCGCCGATCTGTACGCGCGCTGGGCGGCCAACCCGGCCAGCGTCGATGCGAGCTTCGCCGAGCTGTTCGGCGCTTTGAGCGACGAGGCCCGCGGCATCCTGATGGACGCCAGCGGCGCATCCTGGGCGCCCCGGCATTTCGACGTCGCCGAGCCTGAGCCGGCGAAGCCCGCGGCGAAGGGCCAGCCTGTGCCCGCTACGGCCGGCGCCGCCC
>CAHJXG010000273.1 GCA_903644035.1 Rhodospirillales bacterium | reverse complement strand
GCCGCACGCGAGGTCGCGCCGCATCAGCCGGTCCGCACGCCGAGCAGCCCGCTCGGCCGCACCGCCAGCACCAGCGCCATCAGCCCGAACATCGCCCCGTCCACGAACAGCGGGAAGCCGATGGACCCGAACGACCGGGTCAGCCCGACCAGCACCGCCGCGATGAAGGCGCCCGCGATGGACCCCATGCCGCCGATCACCGTCACGATGAAGCTCTCGATCAGGATCGACAGCCCCATCCCGGGCGTCAGCGTCCGGATGGGCGCCGCGAGCGCGCCCGCCGTCCCCGCCAGCACGCAGCCCAGCCCGAACACCCCGGCATAAAGCAAGGCCGTGTTGATCCCGAGCGCCCCCACCATGGACGGGTTGACCGCCAGCGCTCGGATGATCTTGCCCGTCCGCGTCCTGTTGATTCCGAGCCACAGCAGCAGCCCGGCGCCGAGCGATGCCGCCAGCATGAAGAGGTAGTAGCCCGGGATGAACCCGCCCATGACCTCGAAGGGCGGGAGCGCGAACGCCTCCGGCATCCCCATCAGCTTGTACTCCGCCCCCCAGACCAGCTTCACCAGGTCATCCAGGATCAGGACCGCGGCGTAGCAGACCAGGAGCTGCATCAGCAGGTCGCGCCCGTACACGCGGCTCATCACCAGCCGCTCGAACAGGATGCCCACGAGGCCGACGCCCACGGCGCCCGCCAGCATCGCGGCGGCGAAGCTGTCCGTCAGCGCGTAGGCGGTGAAGGCGAAGTAGGCGCCCAGCATGTAGAAGGCGCCGTGGGCGAAGTTGATGATGCCGAGCACGCCGAAGATCAGCGACAGCCCCGACGTGACCAGGAACAGCAGCATGCCGACGATCAGCCCGGTGGACAGCTGCGTCACCGCGCAGGAGGTCGAGCCGAGGCAGGCGGCGAGCGCGTCGAGGTTCATGGCGCGCCCACCCGCGCCCGGGTCAGGCGTACCCCTTCCCGGACTTCCACTGCGCCTCCAGCTCCAGGATCTTGCCCCACTCGACGGGCGCGAAGTCCTCGACGAACGGCGCCTTGGGCACCGTGCGGCCCCAGGCGACGGGGTAGCCGATGATGGTCTGGTCGGCCTCGCGCATCGTGATGGCGCCATCGACGCCGAGCGGGGAGGCCAGCTTCAGGCCCTTGAGCTCGCCGGCGAGCGCCGCGCCGTCCGTCTTGCCGCCGGTGCGACGCAGCGCCTCGGCGATGAAGCCCACCGCGACGAAGTTCTGCCACGCCCAGTTCGTGGGGTCGTGCCCGGCCATCTTGCTGAACCCGTCGGCGAAGGCGGTGTTGCCGGGGCTGCTGGGATACAGCCGGTTGTAGCGGTAGGCGGTGTTGAGGCCCGGCGGCAGCTGCTTGATCGCCGACAGCACCGGCGGGTCGCCCAGCCCGCCCGAGAAGAAGCCGACATTGGTGAAGGCGCGATACAGGTTGCTCTGCTCGATGAACGCGACCAGGTCGCCGCCCCACAGCGCCGAGTAGACCGCCTGCGGCTTGGTCTGCAGGATCTTGGTCAGGTTCTCCGTGTAGTCGGGCGCGAACAGCTTGGGCCACACCTGGTCCACCAGCTCGATCGCGGGATCGAACAGCTTGGCGAACTCCAGGAACTCCGCCGTGTTGTCGCGGCCATAGGCGTAGTCGGGCGAGCAGGTCATCCAGCGCTTAAGGCCCTTGGCCTTCGAGATGCCGGAGGCGTAGGTCCCGCCCGCGACGGCGTCGTGCACACCCTGGCGCGCGCACCGGAACGCCGTCTTCACCCGCAGCTTGGGGTCCGCCGACAGCGACGACGTTTCGGAGCAGGTGTGCAGGCACAGCACCGGCAGGTCGCGGATCACCTCGTGCACCGCGAAGGCGCCGGACGACGCCTCGGCGTCGATGATGATCTCGCAGCCGTCGTTGTTGATCAGGTCGCGCGTGACCTTCGCCGCCTCGTCCGGGCGGCCCTTGCTGTCGCGGTCCACCAGCTCCAGCGTGCGCCCGCCGATGCCGCCGGCGTCGTTGATCTGCCTGAAGGCGAGCTGCACCGCGGTCCGGCTCGACGTGCCGAGGATGGCGACCCGGCCCGACAGGATCGTCGGCATGCCGACCCGCAACGCCTTGGCCTGCGCGCCCGCGATGTGCGGACGGGCCAACGCCGCGCCCGCCGCCCCGGCCAGCACCGCACGCCGCCCCACGCCGCCCGATTTCGCCGTCATGTCGCGTCCTCCTGCGCCGGGTCTGCTGCCCGGTGATGCCCGGGACGTTACCGGCGCAGTTCTCCGCGCGTCAATCGACTTGGCAAAGCCCGGCGACTTGGCGCGGCACAGCGGAAGCGTCTAGCCTCATGGGAACGAGGGAGGGGATCATGCCCGACACGCAGGCAGCGGACTACGACGCGATCATCGTGGGCGCCGGGTTCTCCGGACTGTATCAGCTTCATGCGCTGCGGGACCGCCTCGGCCTCGCCGTGCGCGTGCTGGAGGCCGGGGACGGCGTGGGCGGCACCTGGTACTGGAACCGCTACCCCGGCGCCCGCTGTGACTCCGAAAGCTACTACTACTCCTACTCCTTCTCGGCGGCGCTGGAGCAGGAATGGGAGTGGTCGGAGCGCTATCCGGAGCAGCCGGAGATCATGCGCTATCTGGACCACGTCGCCGAGCGGTTCGACCTCAAGCGCGACATCCAGTTCGGCACCCGCGTCACCCACGCGGCGTTCGACGAGGCGGCGGCGCGCTGGCAGGTGACGACAGAGGCCGGCGAGCGCCTCTCGGCCCCGTTCCTGATCACCGCGGTGGGCTGCCTGTCCTCCACCAACGTGCCCGACATCCCGGGGCTGGAGAGCTTCCGGGGCGAGTGGCACCATACCGGCCGCTGGCCGCATCAGGGCGTCGATTTCCGCGGCAAGCGCGTGGGCCTGGTCGGCACCGGCTCGACCGGCATCCAGGCGACCCCGGTGATCGCCCGCGATGCGCTCCACCTCACGGTGTTCCAGCGCACCGCCAACTACAGCATCCCCGCGCGCAACGGCCCGATGAGCGCCGAGGCGCGGGCCGAGATCAAGCGCAACTACGCCGCCATCCGCGAGAAGTCGCGGACGGGCACGAACGGCCACCCTTGGGACATCTCGGAGACCTCCGCGCTGGAGGCCGGGCCCGAGGAGCGGATGGCGCTCTATGAGGACGCCTGGAAGGTCGGCGGCCTCCGCTTCCGCGCGGCCTTCAAGGACCTGCTGACCCACAGGCAAGCGAACGAGACAGCGTCCGAGTTCATCCGCGGCAAGATCCGCGGGATCGTGCACGACCCGGCCACCGCCGAGCTGCTGACGCCGCGCGACCACGGCTTCGCGACCAAGCGCCCGCCCATCGACACTGAGTATTTCGAGACGTTCAACCGCGGCAACGTGTCGCTGGTGGACGTCCGCGCCCATCCCATCGAGGCGATCACGCCGGACGGGCTGCGCACAACGGCGGGCGAGCACAGGCTCGACATGATCGTGTTCGCCACCGGGTTCGACGCGATGACCGGGCCGCTGCTCGCCATGGACATCCGCGGGCGCGGCGGCGCGGCGCTGGCCGACGCCTGGGCGGCCGGGCCGCGCAGCTACCTCGGCCTGCAGGTGGCGGGCTTCCCCAACCTGTTCACCATCACCGGCCCCGGCAGCCCCTCCGTGCTGTGCAACATGCCGACCGCCATCGAGCAGCACGTGGACTGGATCACCGACTGCATCCGGCACCTCCGCGACCACCGGCTGGCGCGGATCGAGGCCCGGGAGGACGCGGCGGAGCGCTGGGTCGCGCAGGTGAACGAGGCGGCGCACGCGACCCTGCTGCCGACGGCGGCGAGCAGCTGGTACCTGGGCGCCAACGTGCCCGGCAAGCCGCGCGTGTTCATGCCCTATGCCGGCGGCTTCGCGCGCTACGCCGCCATCTGCCGCGACGTGGCGGCGAACGGCTACGAGGGCTTCATGCTCGGGCGCTGACCCTGGCGGCGTCCCGTCGGCGGACGCCAGAGCCAAGCCGACGCTACAGGCCGCTCACCGCCTGCATCTGCGGCGGGTTCGGGACATAGTGGAACCCCTCGCCGAACTTGGCCACATGGCCGATGCCGGGCCAGGCGAAGTGGTAGGCGAGCACCGGCACCCGGTTGGCAGCCAGCATACTCAACATGCGAACCCGGCTTTCCGCCGACTGCACCGGGTCGGTGTCGAAGGCGAACTGGGTGCGCGGGCGCTCCAGCAGCAGCACGGGGTGATGCGCGAGGTCGCCGATATAGCAGATCTGCTGGCCGCCGGCCTCGATCATGAAGATGGAGTGGCTGACCGTGTGACCCGGCGCCGACAGGACGGTGACGCCGGGCAGGATCTGCTCGCCGTCCTTGTAGAAATGGATGCGGTCCTTGACCGGAATCAGGTTCTTGCGGGCCTGGGCCAGGAACCTTGGCCGGGCCGGATAGTTCGCGGGGATTTTCGCGTCGTCGGTCCAGTAGTCGAAGTCGGGCTGGCCGATGTAGTACTGGGCGTTGGGGAAGTTGTGCTTGCCGTCGTCCGCGATCAGGCCGCCGCAATGGTCGATGTGGGCGTGGCTCATCACGACGGTATCCACGTCGGCCGGATCGATCCCGGCCTGCCGCAAGGTGGCGGGCAACTTGCCGGTCGTGTCGCCGAACAGCCTGTCGGTGCCCATCCCGGTGTCGAACAGCACCACCCGCTCGCCGAAGTTCACGACCAGGATGTTCTGCTCCAGCACCGCGTTGGCGGCGGGCAGGAAGTTGTCCCGCAGCTCCCGGGCGATCTCCTCCTTGGCGATGTTCAGGAACGCCACGTTGGGATCGCCGAGCGGGAGCTGCCCATCGGACACGACCGTGCACTCGGCGCTGCCCAGCTTGAAGCGGTAGAAATAGGCGGCCTGCGGCTGGCCCATCGGCATCTTGGCCAGCGAGCGCCCGGGCAAGGTCAACGCGGCGGCGCCGACGGCGGCGGTGGTGACGAGCCGCCGGCGCGTGACGGCGGGCGAATGGGGGACGAGCATCTGATTCCTCCTCAAGGCTTCTTGTTGGCCGTTGCCCGATCTTGAGGTCGGGTTTTGCCGGACGCAACCCTGGACCGGGCCGCTTGCGATGACGGGGCATCGCAAGCGGCCGCTGGCCTCAGCGGTGGGTCGTGGCCTCGGACGGGATGCCCTCGATGGGGCATTCGTCGGTGCCGATGGCGGGCCGGGTCATGGCTTCCACCATCTCCCGCGTCGCCTCGGGATCGGCGATCCACTTGGCGTAGAAGTCATAGGGGCAGGACGCCTCGCCCTTGTCGCCGTCGCCGGAGTTGAGCATCCCCGTGTAGCCGCGGTGCAGCAGCTTGAACAGGTGGTTCTCCGACTGCATGTTTTGCCGCGCGTCGCGGATCAGCGACTTCGACAGCGCCGCGTACTGGATGCCGTTCTCCTCAGTGCCGCACTCGCCCAGCGTGCGGCCGTCGAAGCCGATGATGGAGGAATGGCCGAAATACGAGTAAACGCCATCGAAGCCAGACGCGTTGGCCACGGCGACATAGACGTTGTTCGCCCAGGCCATCGACTTCGACATCAGGATCTGCTGCTCCTTCGCCGGGTACATGTAGCCCTGGCAGCGGATGATCAGCTCGGCGCCCTTCATCGCGCAGTCGCGCCAGATCTCGGGGTAGTTGCCGTCGTCGCAGATGATGAGGCTCATCTTGAGGCCCTTCGGCCCCTCGGAGACGTAGGTGCAGTTGCCGGGATACCAGCCCTCGATGGGCACCCACGGCATGATCTTGCGATACTTCTGGACGACCTCGCCCTTGTCGCTCATCAGGATGAGGGTGTTGTACGGCGCCTTGTTGGGATGCTCCTCGTGCCGCTCGCCGGTCAGCGAGAACACGCCCCAGACCTTGGCCTTGCGGCAGGCCTCGGCGAAGATCTCGGTCTCCTCGCCGGGGATGGACGACGCCGTGTCGTACATCTCCTTGCTGTCGTACATGATGCCGTGGGTCGAGTATTCCGGGAAGATCACGAGGTCCATGCCCGGCAGGCCCCGCTTCATGCCGGTCAGCATGGTGGCGATGTTGCGCGCGTTGTCGAGCACCTCGGCCCGGGTGTGCAGGCTCGGCATCTTATAGTTGACGACGGCGACGCCGACCGTGTCCTTGCTACTGGAGATATCACCGTGCAGCATTGTTAACTCCCATTGTTAGACAGCCATGTGCCGATGCACCAGCGCATCGGTCAGCTCCGCCATGGCGCCCGCCGCCACCGCCCGGCCCTTCTCCATCATCGCGAAGTGGTGGCCGGCGCGGCGGGCGAAGGCGACATTCTGCTCGACCAGCACCACCGTCAGCTTCGCCTCGCTGTTGAGGCGGATGATGATGGCCTCGATCTCCTCGACGATGCTGGGCTGGATGCCCTCCGTGGGCTCGTCGAGCAGGAGGACCTTGGGATCGGCGGCCAGGGCGCGGGCGATGGCAAGCTGCTGCTGCTGCCCGCCGGACAGCACGCCGCCGGGCCGGTCGAGGTTCTGCATGAGGTAGGGGAACAGCTCCGGCACCAGGTCCGGGATGACCCGGCGCCCGGGCCGCGCGAAGGCGCCCATCAGGATGTTCTCGCGGATCGTGAAGTCCGGGATGATCTCCCGCCCCTGCGGCACGTAGGCGATGCCGGCGCGGGCGCGGCGGTAGGCAGGCGCCCGGGTGATGTCGCGCCCGGCTAGGCGGATCGTGCCGGTGACGCGCTCCATCAGGCCCATGAGGGTCTTCAGCAGCGTGGTCTTGCCGACCCCGTTGCGCCCCAGGATCGCGGTGATCGCGCCCTCGGGGATGCCGAGCGACACGCCATGCAGCGCGTGGCTGCGTCCGTAGAAGGCATCCACGACGTCGAGCGTCAGCATCAGTGGATGCCCTTCGAGCCCAGGTAGGCGGCGCGGACGCGGGGATCGGCCTCGATGGACGCCATGTCGCCCTCGGCCAGCACCTGGCCCAGATGCATCACCGTGATCCGCTGCGCGATCTCCCGCACGAAGGCCATGTCGTGCTCGACGACGATGATGGTGTGGGTGCCGCGCAGGCTCTTGATGATGTCGGCCGTGCGCAGCGTCTCCGCGGCCGTCATCCCGGCGGTCGGCTCGTCGAGCAGCAGCAGCTTCGGGTCCTGCATGACGAGCAGGCCGAGTTCGAGCCACTGCGTCTGGCCGTGGCTCAGCGTGCCGGCCACCGTCTGCGCCTCGTCGGCGAGGCCGATGAGGTCCAGCACCTCATCGAGGCGGCGCCGGGCGGCGCGCGGCAGGCCGAAGCGCAGGTTGGCGAACACGCCGGGCTTGCCGCACCCAGCGACCTCCAGGTTGCGGCGCACCGTCAGTTCGCGGAACACGCTCGGGATCTGGAACTTGCGGCCGATGCCGGCGCGGGCGATGGCCGGCTCCTCCCAGTTGGTGATGTCGGTATCGCGCAGGTGGACCCGGCCCTGCGTGCTCTTGGTCTTGCCGGAGATCAGGTCCATCAGCGTCGTCTTGCCCGCGCCGTTGGCGCCGAGCAGCACGCGCAGCTCCCCCTCCTCGATGATCAGCGAGACGCCGTCCACGGCCTTGAACCCGGCGAACGCGACGCCCAGGCCATCCACCGTCAGCACGGCGCTCACGATGCGACCCGCTCGCTTGCCGGCCGGGCGGCGGGAGGCCGCTTGCGCCCGAAGCGCGACAGCACGGCGTCGGCGGCATCGCTCGCGAAGCCCGCGACGCCCCGGGGCAGATACAGCACGACGAGGACGAAGATCAGGCCGATCACCGCGCGCCAGGCCTGCACGAGGGCCTGGGTCTCGCTCGCGCCGGCCTCGATGATGTTGATGCCGATGGCGCCGATGCAGGCGCCGAGCAGCGAGGCACGCCCGCCGACCGCGGCCCAGACCACCATGGTGATGGAGAACGACAGGTCCATGAAGGTGGGCGAGGCGAACTGCGCCACGACGACGTACAGCAGGCCCGCGACGCCGGCGATGCCGGCGGAGACGGCGAAGAAGAACACCTGGTACAGCGGCACGTCGAAGCCGAGGTAGCGCACCCGGTTCTGGTCGTCACGGATCGCCTGCAGGATCAGCCCGGCCCGCGTCTCCACCAGCAGGCGCGTGGCGATCAGCGCGAGCGCCAGCGTGCCCGCCACGACGTAGTAGGTGACGACCTCGTAAGGGTCCAGCTCGACGCCGAGCACCGTGAGGTTGCCGAGGTCGGTCAGACCGTTGAACCCGTTGGTGAGCGGCTGCGCGTCGATCACCACGAGGCGCACCAGCAGCACCAGCGCCAGCATGATGATGGACACGAACACGCCCGAGATGCGCTTCCTGAACATCACCCAGCCGATCACGGTGGCCACCAGCACCGGCGCCAGCACGGCCATGCCGATGCCGAACCACGGGTTCTGGAACGGCGTCCACAGGAAGGAGCCGTGGTTGATGCAGCACAGGTCGGTCTTGGCGCCGGGTTCGGCGTTCCACAGCATGAAGTCGGGCACCGGCGTCGCCGACCCCTGCTGCAGGCTGGTCGGGCTGGCCAGCTTGAGCGACATCGCCATCATGTAGGCGCCCAGGCCGAAGAACAGGCCCTGGCCCAGGTTGAGGATGCCGGCGTAGCCCCAGCTCAGCGCGATGGCGACGCCGAGCAGGCCGTACACGAGGAACTTGGCGATGCGGTTGAGCCAGAACTCCTCCAGCACCAGCGGCGCGCACAGGATCAGGGCGATGAACACCGCGTAGGCGGCGTAGTCGAGCGTCCGCTTGCCCGGCACGGCTCAGCGCGCCTTTTGCGAGAACAGGCCGCGCGGCCGGGTCATGATGACCGCGATGACGAAGGCGAACACGACGGCGCGGGCGATGATGTCGTTGGCCAGGAACGCGGTGACGCCGTTGAGCTGACCCAGCAGCCCCGCCGAGAACACGGAGCCGAGCAGGCTGCCGACGCCGCCCACCACGACCACCAGGAAGGCATCGACCACCATGGGCGTGCCCATGTCGGGGAACACGGTCTTGAAGCCCGACACCATGACGCCCGCGACGCCCGCGAGGCCCGAGCCGTAGGCGAAGGTGAGCGCGTTGACACGGTCCACGTCGATGCCGCAGGCGGCGGCCATGCGCGGGTTGCGCATGATGGCGCGGACCTGGATGCCGATGGAGGTGCGATACATCAGCAGCCAGGTGACGAGCGTCAGCAGCAGCGTGACCCCGATGATGAAGGCCCGGAACGCGTTGACCTGGACGCTGCCCAGCGTGAGCGCCCCGGTCAGCTCCGGCGGCACGGCCACGTTCTGCAGCCCGGGTCCAAGGCCCGCGATGTGCAGGCCGAAGAACGAGGCGCCGAGTTCGAGCCGCACCGCCTGCTGGATCAGGATCGCGACGCCCCAGGTGGCGAGCAGGGTGTCGAGCAGCCGGCCATACAGCCTGCGCACCACCACGCGCTCGATGGCGTAGCCGATCAGGGCGGTGGCGATGAAGGCGAGCGGGATCGCCGCCAGGATGTCGAGGTGCAGGTAGATCCGGGTCAGCACGGTGGTGTAGGCGCCGAGCATCACCATCTCGCCGTGCGCCATGTTGATGACGCCCATGGCCCCGTAGGTGATCGCAAGCCCCAAGGCCACGAGCAGCAGGACGGAGGCGAGGCTCAGGCCGATGAACACGACCTCAGCCATGCTTGGGCTAGCCTTTCAGCCTCGCGGTATCGAGGCCCTTCCCCGTGCAGAACGGCGCGCCGTCGGTCTCTCCGTAGGCCACGTAGGGCAGCGGCATGACCGGTGCCTGGTAGGCGTCGATGATCTTGCCCTGCCCGTCCGGCTGCCACTGCGCGATGCGCGGCGTGAGCCAGGTGTGCAGGTTCTGCGGCTCGATCTTCACCATCCCGCCCGGTGCGGCGAATTCCTGGCCCGCCAGCGCGTTGCGGATCGGCAGGGGCGCCGCCTCCCCGGCCTTCGCCACCGCCTGCGCCCACAGGTGCACCTGGAAGTAGGAGGACTCGAGCGCATGGTGCGTCACCGCCTTCGGGTTCTTCACGAACGCCCGGTAACGCTCGACGAACGCCTTGTTGGCGTCGGTGTCGATGGCCATGAAATACGGGAAAGAGGTGAAGCTGCCCGCCGCGTATTCCGGCCCCATCGCGGCGATCTCGATCTCCGACGTCACGGTGGCGCAGATCGGCAGCTTGTCCTGGGTCAGGCCCTGGTTCTTGAACTCCCGGTAGAAGGCCACGACGCTGTCGCCCACGACGTTCGACAGCACCACGTCGGCGCCGGAGTTCTTGATCTTGTTGACCATGGATCCCCACTCGGAGTCACCGAGTTCCAAGTATTCGTCGGCGACCCATTGGCCGCCGTTCTTCTCGATCAGGATCTTGCTGACCTTGGCCATCTCGCGCGGGTAGATGTAGTTCGACCCCACGATGAAGAACTTCTTCTTGCCGAGCGTCTTGGTGATCCAGGGGATGAAGTTCGACAGCTGCTGGTTCGGCACGGCGCCGGTGTAGGCGACGTTCTTCGAGCACTCGAACCCCTCGTAGTAGGTGGGATACAGCAGCAGGCTCTGCCGCCGCTCGAACACCGGCAGCACCGCCTTGCGGCTCGCCGAGGTGTAGCAGGCGAACACGGACGGCACCTTGTCCTGGATGACGAGCTTCGACGCCTTCTCGTTGAAGGTCTTCGGGTCGGACGCGCCGTCCTCCACCACGGCCTGCACCGGGCGGCCCAGCACGCCACCCTTGGCGTTGATCTCGGAGATCGCCATCAGCGTCACGTCGTTCAGCGACTTCTCGACGATCGACAGACCGCCGGTCTGCGAGAACAGCACGCCCACCTTGATCGCGTCGGCCGCGCGCGCCGCACGGTGGAAGAAGTAAGGCGCCGCGAGCGCCCCGGCCGCGCCGAGCAGCGCCGTCCGTCGTGTCGTCAAGCGTGTCGTCGTGTCCATGGGCGCGAAAGCCTCCTGATTGTGCTGAGACGCCGGACAGCATCGTCCAGCCGGATGCAAGCCAGAGCTGCGGCCAAGACAAAGCCCGCATGGCTTCTGCGATGAGGAGTGCAGGCCGTATGGCCTCGCCCGGGCAACGTCATTGGTGCCGGGGCGTGAGCGGGTCATTCCCGCCGTTAATCCCAGCTTAGTCGGCGTTCCCGCGGAAGTTCAAGAGCTTGTTTGCGCCGATGATCGCGTCGGCCACCTCCTCCATGCTGATCCGCTTGCCCATGGCCTGCTTGCGGATGTTCTGGTGGGCGGCGTCCTCCGACAGGCCCTGCCCGTCCATGAGGATCGACTTCGCCCGCTGGACGCGCTGGATGCCGGCCAGCTTGCGCTCCAGCGTCTGCGCCCGGCGCAGCGCCTCCTGCTGCTGCAGCCAGAGGCTGCGGGCGACGGCAAGCTGGGTCAGCAGGCCGAACGGGCGCACCGGGCGCTCGATGACGGCATGGGCGCCGGCCTCCAGCACGAGCTGCAGGACCGACGGGTTCTCGTAGCCGACGATGGCGATCAGGGTTGGCGTGATCCGGTCGCGGCCCTTGAACAGCCGGCGCAGCGGCTCGCGGCTGTCGTGGTCGATGGCCAGCAGGACGACGTCGGCCATGGGCGCCAGCGCCTCCGGCACCGGCCAGGCGGTGGACACGGTGCAGCCGATGCGCCGCAGGTGCTCGACCAGGCTGACGCCCTCGCTGTCCGGCGGGTGGATGACATCGACGCGCAGGCCGCGCAGGTCACGGAGGATCTGGATCGGCACGGATGCGACCCGGACCGGCCGTCAGGCGGGGGGCTGGTGGACGGCGTCGTCCGGCCACCCGTCAAGCGTCTGCGTCACGCGGTATGGGTCCGGCTTGACCGGCGTCCGGGCGTTCCAAACCAGCTCGAACCGCCCGGCGGCATTCAGGCGGGCGACGCGGGGCCAGAGATACGTGTGGTTGTTGTCGCGGTCGATCCGCACGCGGCCCTGCGGCGCATCGTATTCGCACTCTGCCAGCGCCGCCTGCACGAGCGCGGGGTCGTCGCTGCCGGCCTGCCCGATCGCCTTTGCCGCCAGCATCACCTGGAAGTACGCGGCCTCCGCCGCTGCCGGGACCGGGGCGTCCGCGCCGAAGCGCGCGCGGTAGGCGGAGACGAAGCCGGCGGCGGCAGGGCCGGGGAGGATGTCGAAGAAGGGCGCTGCGGTGACGTGGCCGCAGGCGGCCTCGGGCGTCATGTCCGCCACCTCCGCCTCGCCGGTGGTGAGGCTGGCGATGGGCAGCCGGACCGGATCGAACCCGGCCTTGTGGAAGGCATCATGGAACATGGCCGTGCCCTCTCCCACGACGGTCGAGAAGACGACGTCCGGCTTCGTGCGGGCGATCCCGCGGATCGCCTTTTCGAAGTCGCCAGGCTGGGGCGCCAGGGGCACGTAGATCTCGTCCAGCACGGCGCCGCCGGCCTGCCGGATCAGCTCGGCCATGATGCGGTTGGATTCGTAGGGATACACGTAGTTGGACCCCACGAAGAAGAAGCGCCTGCCATAGGCTCCGAACAGGTATCTCGCCAACTGCATCGAGTTCTGGTTCGGGGCCGCGCCCGTGTAGATGCAGTGCTTCGAGTATTCGAAGCCCTCGTACAGCGTCGGGTAGAACAGCAGCCCGCGGTAGGACTCGACGAGCGGCAGCACGGCCTTGCGGGTGCTCGACATGTAGCAGCCAAAAAGCAGCCGGGCGCGCCCGTGGTTGAGCAGGCGCTCGGCCATGGCCGCGAACTGCTTGGGGTTGGAGGCCGGGTCGCAGACGAGAGGCTCGATCAGGCGCCCGGCGACGCCGCCGGCCTGGTTGAGCTGCTCGATGGCCAGCAGGGATGCGTTGAGCTGCGTCGTCTCGACCCGCGCCGTGACGCCGGTCTGGGAGCAGAGCAGGCCGAAGCGCCAGGGCGGGTTCATGGGGTCCCTGCCGGCCCTGGGCCGGGCTGAGGACCTTTGATGCCGCCATGCAGAGCCAATGCGTCCGTCCCCTATGGGTTGGCGCCCGCCGGGACGCCTTGATGATCGTATGGTAGCGGAAGGCGCTATTTCCGGCGGGGCGCCGGGTCGATGCCGGATGCGGCGCGGAAACATTCGTTGAATGCCAGCGCCAGCGCAAGGGAGAGCCGCCCGCCGTCCGGGGCCAGCAGGCGTATCCCGGTACCCGCATTGTTGGGCAGCGCGGAGAGGCCGGACAGGCAGCCCAGGCGGTCGATCCTCGCCTGCAACGCCTTGCCGTCCTCCAGGGCCATGCCGAGCAGGAGCACGCTGCCGGCCGCCTGATGAGGACCCAGCGGCGAGGCGGCGGCCCCGAGCGTGGCGCCGGCGATCAGCCCGCGGTCGGTCATGCGCAACGCGCCGTCCGGGCCATGGACGACCGTCTCGGCCTGGATGTGGTCGAACGGGGCGCCTCGGCCGCCCGGGTCATGGCAGGCGAAGCCCTCCTGGCACACCGCGACCGCGCCCGGCCCGAGCGCCACATGGAGCGTCGTGCGCAGCGCCGCCCCGGGGAACAGCACGAGTGGGTCCGGGGCGTAGGCCAGCAGGCTGCCGCGTGCCAGCGACAGCCGCACGTCCAACGCCGCGGGCCGGCCGCGGCAGTCATGCACGACCGTCGCCGACTGCGTGGTGACGAAGGCCGCAGCCCCCTCCCCCATCGCGACGGACAGGCCGAGGCGCTCGCCGCGATAGACGCCGCCGGAGGCGGATTGCAGGTACAGGGTCGCGAGGTCCGGCCGCCCGGCATCGAGGTGGAACGGCCGCGTCACGTGGAACGGGTAGGGCACGTGCTGGCGCAGCAGGCCCGTGCGCCCGCCCGCAACCGCGAAACCGAGCGTGGCCTCGACGCCCGCCTCAGCGGTCAAACAGGACCGCGCGGCACAGGCTGTCGGCCACGGCCGCGATCCCCGCCCCGCCCCGCGCGTCGGTGGCGACCACGGGACGCCCCTCCCGAACGGCCCCGGCCTCGGCGAGCATCAGCGGCAGGTCGACGCCCACGTGCGGCGCGAGGTCGGTCTTGTTGACCACCAGCAGGTCGCAGCGCAGCACGCCGGGTCCGCGCTTGCGCGGGATGTCGCCGCCGCCGGCCACGTCGATCACGAAGATCCACCAGTCCACGAGGTCGAGCGAGAAGGTCGAGGCGAGGTTGTCGCCGCCGGATTCGTAGATCAGCAGGTCGAGGCCGGGCCAGCGCCGCTCCAGCGCGTCGCCCGCGACGATGTTGAGCGTCGGGTCCTCGCGGATCACCGTGTGGGGGCAGGCGCCGGCCTCCACGGCGGCGACGCGGCGCGGGTCGATCAGGCCGGACCGGCGCAGGCGCTCGGCGTCCTCCTCCGTCACCAGGTCGTTGGTGACCACCGCGAGGTCGATGCCGCGTGCCGTCAGCACGGGGATCAGCGCCTCGATCAGCGCGGTCTTGCCGGAGCCGACGGGGCCGCCGATGCCGACGCGCGCCGCGGTCATCGCAGCATGTAGCGCCGGGCGAGCGGCACCTCCGCGGCCGGCTCGCAGGTGGCGAGCACGCCATCGACATACACGTCGAAGGTCTGCGGATCGACGCGCATCTCCGGGCAGGCGTCGTTGCGCAGCATGTCCGATTTCCGCAATCCGCGCGTGCCGCTGGCCGGCAGCAGCGCCTTGTGCAGGCCAAGCTGCGCGCCCAGCCCGTCCTCGATGGCGCTCGGGTGCACGAAGCACGCCGACAGCGCCTGCTTGGCCCGGCCGAACGCGCCCCATTGCGGGCGCAGCATCAGCGGCTCGCAGGTCATTAGCGACGCGGCGCTGTCGCCCATGGCGCCCCAGGCGATGAAGCCGCCCTTGATGACCAGCTCCGGCTTGATGCCGAAGAACGCCGGGCGCCAGACGACGATGTCCGCCATCTTGCCGTCCTCCAAGGAGCCGACGTGAGCGGCGATGCCGAAGGTGCGGGCGGCGTTGATCGTGTACTTCGCGATGTAGCGCAGGATGCGCGCGTTGTCCCCGCGGCCCGGCGCGTCCTCCGGCAAGGGGCCGCGCTGCTCCTTCATCTTGCTGGCCAGCTGCCAGGTGCGGCAGATCACCTCGTGGATGCGCCCCATCCCCTGGCTGTCGGAGCCGAGCATGGAGATCGCGCCGATGTCGTGCAGCACGTCCTCCGCCGCGATGGTCTGCGGGCGGATGCGGCTCTCGGCGAAGGCCACGTCCTCCGGCACGCGCGGGTTCAGGTGATGGCACACCATGGTCATGTCGAGGTGCTCGTCGAAGGTGTTGACCGTGTAGGGATTGGTGGGGTTGGTCGAGCTGGGCAGGCAGTGCGGCACGCCCGCCACCCGGATGATGTCCGGCGCGTGGCCGCCGCCCGCGCCCTCCGTGTGGTACATGTGGATCGTGCGCCCGGCGATGGCGGCCAGGGTGTCCTCGACGAAGCCGCTCTCGTTCAGCGTGTCGGTGTGGAGCTGCACCTGGAAGTCGAGCGCGTCCGCCACGCGCAGGCAGGCGTCGATGGTGGCCGGCATCGCGCCCCAGTCCTCGTGGATCTTCAGCCCGAGGCACCCGGTCCGCATCTGCTCAATCAGCGCGTCCGGGTGGTGCGCGTTGCCGCGGCCCAGGAAGCCGAAGTTGATCGGCCACGCCTCCGCCGCCTGCAGCATCCGCGCGGTGTTGAACGGCCCGCCGGAATCGATGCCCACGGTGATCGGCCCCAAGGAGCCGCCCAGCATGGTGGTGATGCCCGAGGCGATGGCGTGCTCGCAGAGCTGCGCGCTGTCGAAGTGCACGTGCACGTCGATGGCGCCGGGCGTCGCGATCAGCCCCTCGCAGTCCCGCACCGTGGTCCCGGCGCCGACGATCAGCCGCGGGTCGACCCCGTCCATCACCGCGGGGTTGCCGGCCTTGCCGAACCCGGCGACACGCCCGCCGCGAAGGCCGAGGTCGCCCTTGACGATGCCCAGCACGGGGTCGATCAGCACCACGTTGCACAGCAGCATGTCGAGCGCGCCGCCCGCGCTGGTCACGCCCGACGCGAGGCCGATCCCGTCCCGCAGCGTCTTGCCGCCGCCGTGCAGGCACTCGTCGCCATAGACGGCGTGGTCGTGCTCCACGACGGCGATCAGCGCCGTGTCGCCGAGGCGGATGCCGTCGCCCGTCGTCGGGCCATACAGCGCCGCGTACTCGGCGCGGGTGATGCGGGCCATGGCTCAGGCGCCCCGGAACCCGGCGGCGCG
>CAHJXG010000272.1 GCA_903644035.1 Rhodospirillales bacterium | reverse complement strand
CGGAGGAAACGCGCCGGGCACCGGGCGCTGCAGCGCCTGCTGCCGGGGGCGCGGCGGCGGCGCTGGGGGCAGAGGCGGCGGCGGAACCAGAGGCGGCAAGTCGGGCGCAAGGGTCTGCGGCGTGACCAATGGCGCCGTGGGTTCCGGTTCGGCAAGCCGCACTGCGGGTGGTTCCGGGTTGGGCGCGGGTGCCGGCTCGGCGTCGGGCTGGGGGATCGGCTCCGGCTGCGCCGGCTCGGCCGGTTCGGGGGCCGTATCGGGCACAGGCGGTTCAGGGTCAGGCTCGACAAGGTCGGGCAGCGCGGCCGGCGGCTCCGGAATCGGCAATGCCGGGGTGGGCGGCGCCGGCGGTTCGGCGTCGGGGGTTGGCGGCAGATCGGCCGCCGGAGCCTCGGACGGCGTGTCGAGCGCCTGCTCGGGCGCGGTCGGCGGGGTGGATGAGCCGCCCTCGAACAGCAGGTCGTAGGAGGGTGCGATTGGCATCGGCGGCTCGGGCTGCCGCGTGACCAGCAACGCGGCCAGCGCCAGCAGGTGCAGCAGCACGGAGCCGATGACGGCCCAGCGCCGGCGCGGGCCGGGGGCCATCGCCCGCCGGGGACCCGCCGGCAGGTTGGGACTGGTCAGCGGCAGGGGCATCGGAACCGGGTCATATCGTGCGAGATATAGGCGTCCGCAGCCGGTTCCAGGTAGGCTCTCATCGCATGGGCTGCTGTGAAGGCTTGACAGAAGCGCCTGCGCGCTCTTTCTACGCAGCGTGCAGGGACGGCCGTGCCGGGCCGCCGTGCCGGATGGCCTGCCGGCCATGCAGGGGCGTAGCTCAATTGGCTAGAGCGCCGGTCTCCAAAACCGGAGGTTGAGAGTTCGAGACCCTCCGCCCCTGCCAGCCGGCGTGTCCGCCTGCGGTTTTGCCCGCAACTCAAGAAAGTTTGGAAGTCATGGCGTTGGCGGACCCGGTGAAGTTCCTCCGCGAAGTGCGGGCCGAGATCGGCAAGGTCACCTGGCCGTCCCGCAAGGAAACGCTGATCACCACCGGCCTGGTGTTCGCCCTGTCGGGGCTTGCGGCCGTATTCTTCTTCGTCGCCGACCAGATCATTGGAGTCGGTGTCCGCGCGCTGTTTGGCGTCGGGTTTTAAGGGACCAGTTATGGCCAAGCGTTGGTATGTCGTTCACGTCTATTCCGGTTTTGAGAAGAAGATCGCCCAGCAGGTGAAGGAACAGGCCGCGCAGAAGGGCCTGGCCGACATGGTGGACGAGGTGCTGGTGCCGGCAGAGGACGTGGTCGAGGTGCGGCGCGGCCAGAAGATCAACGCGGAGCGCAAGTTCTTCCCCGGCTACGTGCTGGTCAAGATGGAGCTGACGGACCAGACCTGGCACCTGATCAAGGACACGCCGAAGGTGACCGGCTTCCTCGGGACCAAGACGCGCCCGTCGCCCATCACCGAAGCCGAGGCCGACCGCATCATCAAGCAGAGCGCCGAGGGCGTCGAGCGTGCGCGCCCGGCCATCCTGTTCGAGATCGGCGAGCAGATCCGCGTCGCCGACGGTCCCTTCACCAGCTTCAACGGCACGGTCGAGGAGGTGGACGAGGAGAAGGGCCGGGTGAAGGTCAGCGTCTCCATCTTCGGCCGCTCGACGCCGGTCGAGCTTGAGTACAGCCAGGTCGAAAAGGTCTGAAGGCAGGGTCACTCAATTTGCACCCTGGCGTGGTTACCCTGTTCATCGACGCGGACGCCTGCCCGGTGCGGGAGGAGGCGTTCCGCGTCGCCACCCGCCTCGGACTTCCAGTCCGGGTCGTGTCGAACGGCTCCCGCCCCATCCGCCCACCGGGCCTGCCCAACGTCGAGATGGTCACCGTGGGCGGGGCGCCGGACGAGGCGGACGACTGGATCGCCGAGCGCATCGGCCCCGCGGACGTGTGCGTCACCGCCGACATCCCGCTCGCTTCCCGCTGCCTGGCGCGCGGGGCGCGGGCCTTGTCGCATAACGGGCACACCTGGACCGCGGACAACATCAGCTCGGCGCTGGCCGGTCGCGAGGTCGCGCGGCATCTGCGGGAGACCGGGCTTGGGGGCGGCGGCCCGCCGCCGTTGACCAAGGCGGACCGCTCCCGTTTCCTGTCGGCGCTGGACGCCTTGGTGCAGGCGGCGCTGCGCCAGGCGCGCGTATGACTCCTTAGGGCGCGTCGCCGCGGCCCGGCTCGGCATCGCCACCATGCTTCAACTCGTCGCGGGTCATCGGCGTCTCCCGCCACTCGCCCTGGTCCGCAACGCTGGAGCCGCCCGGAAACTCGCCCAGGTTCTCCTGGATGCTCGCCTCCTCAACCAGGACGCCCGGCACCGGGTCCGGCTGCGTCATCGGGTTGGGCAGCTGGCCGGTGCCGGCCGCATCCTCCATGCGGATCAGCTCGTCGGCCCGCTCGGTGTACTCGTCCATGCTGCCCGGCGGGCTGCCGGCCGCTTCCCAGAGATGCCGCGCGCGCGCCTCGATGCGCTGCGTGAGTTCCGGGGTGACCTCAAGAGGATTGTCTGACATCGCTCGTTCTTTCGTTGCTGTGCCAGACGTAGCGCGGCAGCATGGCGCCGGGTTGCAGCCGCGGCGCAGCGACACGGGGCGTCAAAGCATCAGCAAGCCGCGCCGCAGCCCCTTCGCCACGGCTTCGGCCCGGCTTGCCACGCCGAGCTTCGCGAACACGGCCTCCAGGTGGAACTTGACGGTGTGCGCGCTGATGCCGAGCTGCCGGGCGACCGCCTTGTTCGTCATGCCCTCACCAAGGGCACGCAGGATTTCCAGCTCCCGCGGGGTCAGCAGCGGGCGCGGCGGCGCGGCCTCGGCAAAGCCCGGCGCGGAC
>CAHJXG010000271.1 GCA_903644035.1 Rhodospirillales bacterium | reverse complement strand
CCTCCGGCGCAAAATCCCGGACCTGGCGCGGCCCGTACTCGGCGGGGCGGGCGACGAAGCCGGTGCGCAGGCCCAGGCGCTGCGCCGCCGCGAGGTCGGCGTTGTGCGCCGCGCACAGCATCACCTGCGACGGGTCGAGCGCCAGGAGCTGGCACGCGCCGAGATAGGTCTCGGGGTCCGGCTTGTAGTGGCGGAACACCTCCGCGCACAGCACGAGGTCCCAGGGCAGGCCCTGGGCGCGGGCCATGTTGACGAGCAGCGCCACGTTGCCGTTGGACAACGGGCTGAGGATGTAGCGCCGCCGCAGGCGGACCAGGCCGGGCACGCTGTCCGGCCAGGGCCGCAGGCGGTGCCAGCCGAGGCTGATCCACTCCATCGCCTCCGGGGTCTGCCCGACCAGGCCGTAGCGCGGCGCCAGTTCGGCGAGGCTCGCCCGGTGGAGCGCGTCGAGGTTGGTCCATGGCAGCTCGCCGCGGCGCACCCGGTCCATGGACGGCGCGTAGGCGCCGCGCCAGGCGTCCACGAGGCCGGGCCAGTCCACCGCGAGCCCGCGCTCGGCGCCCCAGGCCCCCAGCTCCTCGATCAGGCTGCCGCGCCAGTCCACCACGGTGCCGAACACGTCGAACAGGATCGCGCGCACATCCATTGCCAATCCCTCCAGGGTGGGGCGGCCTAATTGAATATCCGGAACAGGCCCCGCAGAAAGCCCGGCGTCAAGGCCGAGAGCGGGTTCACCGACACCGCCGGGTCGGCCAGCGGCCCGCGAATCGCATAGTTGACCGCGAACAGCCCGCCGCCCTGCTCCGCGCTGAACAGCCGGCCCAGCAGCGGGATGCGCCCCAGCGCCGAGTTCAGCGCATAGGCCGGCACGATGGTGCCCTGAAGGTCCAGCGTCTTGCGCGCTACATCGACCCGGCCCCGCGCGGTCAGGCCCAGCGACGCGCTGAACGCCTGCGCCTCGGTCAGCTCCAGCACGTCGCCATCCCAGCGGAACGGGGCGTTGAGCTGCGTGAATGCGAGGCCCGGCCCGCTCATCGCCTCGCCAATGCCATAGACCGTGAGCGCCTGCAGCAGCTTGCCCACCGCCGGGGCGTCGCGGACGTGGAAATCCCGCAGGTCCGCCGTCCCCGACAGCACGGAAGCCCGGCCGCTGTCGTCGGCGTGGCCGTCGATGGCAAGCTGCCCGCCATCGACGGTCTGCAGCACGCCCAATGCCCGCAGCAGCGCCCCGCCATCCGCGGCGCGCACGCTGACGTCGCGGCCATTGCCTTGCGGCTTCACCGTGGCCTGCAGCCGCTCCGGCCCGCCGGACTGCGCCTGCAGCACGCGCAGGCGGCCGCCGTCGCTTTCGGCATGGGCCGTGAGGGCGGCAAGGCTTCCCCCCTCGGCCAGCAGCACCTTGTCGAACGCCACATCCGCGGCCCAGGGCGTGCTGTCACCCGTCACGTCCCGTGAGGCCGCGCCCGGCGTCGGCTTGGCGGCGAGCAGCGCGGACAGGTCAAGCGCCGTGCCGTTCAGCTTCGCGCGGATCGGCTGGCCCGAGGAGACCGGGAACCGGATTTCGCCGCGCGCCTGGGTCGGCCCCAGCGCGATGGGGTCGAGCACCAGCAAGGCCGGCTTGTCGCCCACCATCTCGGCGCGCCCGCGAAGCTGCATGCCCGGCCCCTGCGCCTGCAGGTCGCCGATCCCCTGCAGCCGGTCGGCCTTGAGCAGCAGCCGGGCGCTGGCCGAGGCCGGCTGACCCGCCGGCTTGGTCCAGCCCAGGACGGCCAGCGCCGCGTTGCGCAGGTCCGCCTGAACCCGGACCTCCCCCTGCCCGTCGCGCTGCGTCTGGTAGGCCGCGTTGAAGGCGCCCGTGCCGGCGCCGATCAGCCCCCCGGCGTCCAGCCCGGCAGCGGTGAGCTGCTGCGCCGTGGCGGTGCCCGCCGCCGTCGCCCGCTGCACCACCTGGGACGGCGGTCCCGGCCGGAAATCCATGTCGACCGAGAGAGCCGCCGGGATGCCGCCGACCGCCGCGCGCCCGCTGGCCTTCAGCGCGTCCGCCGTCACGTCGATCGCGATGTCCCCGCGGTCCAGGTCGCGCCCCGCGACCAGGCCGCCCAGCCGCAGCCCACTCAGCTGCCCCTGCGCGTGGATCGCGACGTCGCTGAAGTCGAGATGCTCCTCCAGCGGCAGGCTGACGCTCAGCTTGCCCGCCAGCGACCCGGCCGGGTTGCGCGCCGGGATGGGATGCCGGTCCAGCAGGCGCAGCCGCGGGTGGCGCAGCAGGGTCAGCAGGTCCGGCACCGGGGCCGCCACGTCGGCGTTGACCGAAAGCGACTGGTCCTTCACCGAAAGCCCGGTGATCCGCACGACGCCGTTCGAGAGCTGCCCGGCGCCCTGCCGCGCGCTCGGCACCGCGATCTCGATGACGTCGGGGCCGGGGATCGTCAGCAGCGCCCGGGCGTGCTCGATGGGCGGCACCGGGCGCAGCCAGTGGATCGTCACGTCGTCGCCCTGCAGCGAGCCGCCCGCCGCCACAACCTTGACCCCGGACAGATCCGTGGGGGCCTCCAGGCCGAGCGTGACCTGGCCGTCCCGCGCCGTCCCCGCCGTGATGTTCTGCACGATCCACGGGCGCGCATGGCCGCCCCACGCCGCGGGCCACAGCTTCGGCAGGTCGGCGAAGGCCAGGTGGTCCACGGTCAGCGCCAGCTCGGCGCGCAGCCGGTCC
>CAHJXG010000270.1 GCA_903644035.1 Rhodospirillales bacterium | reverse complement strand
ATCAAGAAGCCCGAGACGATCAACTACCGCACCTTCAAGCCGGAGCGGGACGGGCTGTTCTGCGCCCGCATCTTCGGCCCGATCAAGGACTACGAGTGCCTGTGCGGCAAGTACAAGCGCATGAAGTTCCGCGGCATCATCTGCGAGAAGTGCGGCGTCGAGGTGACGCTGGCGAAGGTGCGGCGCGAGCGCATGGGCCACATCGAGCTCGCCAGCCCCGTCGCGCACATCTGGTTCCTGAAGTCGCTGCCGAGCCGCATCGGCCTGATGGTCGACCTGACGCTCAAGGAACTGGAGAAGATCCTCTACTTCGAGAGCTATGTGGTGCTGGAGCCGGGCCTCACCGACCTCAAGCTGCACCAGCTGCTGACCGAGGACCAGCTGCTGTCCAAGCAGGACGAGTTCGGCGAGGACGCGTTCCGCGCCGGCATCGGCGCCGAGGCGATCAAGGGCATCCTGCACGGCATCGACATCGACAGCGACAAGGTGACGCTGCGCCAGGACCTCAAGGACACCACGAGCGAGGCGAAGCGCAAGAAGCTGGTGAAGCGCCTCAAGCTGATCGAGGCGTTCGGCGAGAGCGGTGCGAAGCCCGAGTGGATGATCCTGGACGTGGTGCCGGTCATTCCGCCGGAGCTGCGCCCGCTGGTGCCGCTCGATGGCGGACGGTTCGCGACCTCCGACCTGAACGACCTGTATCGCCGGGTCATCAACCGCAACAACCGGCTGAAGCGGCTGATCGAGCTGCGTGCGCCCGACATCATCGTGCGCAACGAGAAGCGCATGCTGCAGGAGAGCGTGGACGCGCTGTTCGACAACGGGCGGCGGGGCCGGGCGATCACCGGCGCCAACAAGCGCCCGCTCAAGAGCCTGTCCGACATGCTCAAGGGCAAGCAGGGCCGGTTCCGGCAGAACCTGCTGGGCAAGCGCGTGGACTATTCCGGCCGGTCGGTGATCGTCGTGGGTCCGGAACTCAAGCTGCACCAGTGCGGCCTGCCGAAGAAGATGGCGCTCGAGCTGTTCAAGCCGTTCATCTACAGCAAGCTGGAGAAGTACGGCCACGCCACCACCATCAAGGCGGCGAAGCGCATGGTGGAGAAGGAGCGGCCGGAGGTCTGGGACATCCTGGAAGAGGTCATCCGTGAGCATCCCGTGATGCTGAACCGCGCGCCGACCCTGCACCGCCTGGGCATCCAGGCGTTCGAGCCGGTGCTGATCGAGGGCAAGGCGATCCAGCTGCACCCGCTGGTGTGCACGGCGTTCAACGCGGACTTCGACGGCGACCAGATGGCGGTGCACGTGCCGCTGAGCCTGGAGGCGCAGCTAGAAGCGCGCGTGCTGATGATGTCCACCAACAACATCCTCAGCCCGGCCAACGGCAAGCCGATCATCGTGCCGAGCCAGGACATCGTGCTGGGGCTGTATTACCTGAGCCTGGAGACGCCGGAGTTCCGCGAGGCGCCGGACACGGCCGTCTACAAGGACGGCCCGGACGGCCAGCCGGAGCTGGTGAGCCGGGCGCCGACCGCGTTCGCCGACGTGGGCGAGATCGAGTATGCGCTGAACGCCCGCGCGATCAAGCTGCATGACAAGATCCGCGCCCGCTACGAGACGGTGGACGCGGAGGGCAAGCCGGTGCGGCAGGTCGTCGTCACGACGCCGGGCCGGATGCTGATCGCCCGCATCCTGCCGCGCAACCCGAACGTGCCGTTCAGCCTGATCAACCGGACGCTGACAAAGAAGAACGTGTCCGACGTGATCGACGCGGTGTACCGCCACTGCGGCCAGAAGGAGTGCGTGATCTTCGCCGACCGGCTGATGGGCCTGGGCTTCGGCCAGGCGGCGAAGGCCGGGCTGTCGTTCGGCAAGGACGACCTGATCATCCCCGACAGCAAGCCGGAGCTGATCCTCAAGACGCAGAACGAGGTCAAGGAGTTCGAGCAGCAGTACCAGGACGGCCTGATCACCGCGGGCGAGCGTTACAACAAGGTCGTCGACGCCTGGTCGCGCTGCACGGACGAGGTCGCGGGCGCGATGATGAAGGAGATCAGCAAGCAGGAGGTCGGCATCCAGACCAACTCGGTGTGGATGATGAGCCACTCCGGCGCGCGCGGCAGCCCGGCGCAGATGCGTCAGCTGGCCGGGATGCGCGGCCTGATGGCCAAGCCCTCGGGCGAGATCATCGAGCAGCCGATCATCGCCAACTTCAAGGAAGGGCTGTCCGTCCTCGAATACTTCAACTCCACCCACGGGGCGCGCAAGGGCCTGGCAGACACGGCGTTGAAGACGGCGAACTCCGGCTACCTGACCCGGCGCCTCGTGGACGTGGCGCAGGACTGCATCATCGTCGAGAACGACTGCGGCACGGAGCGCGGATTGACCGTCCGCGCGGTGATGGACGGCGGTGAGGTCGTCGCCGGCCTGTCGGAGCGCACCCTGGGCCGCACCACGGCCGAGGACCTGCTGGACGCCGTCACCGGCCAGGTGATCCTGCCGCGCAACACGCTGATCGAGGAGCCGGAGGCCGACCTGATCGAAAGCTCCGGCGTCGAGGCGGTGAAGATCCGCTCGGTGCTGACCTGCGAAAGCCGGGTGGGCGTGTGCGGCATGTGCTACGGGCGCGACCTGGCCCGCGGCACGCCGGTCAACATCGGCGAGGCCGTCGGCGTGATCGCCGCCCAGTCCATCGGCGAGCCAGGCACGCAGCTCACGATGCGGACCTTTCACATCGGCGGCGCGGCCCAGCGCGGCGCCGAGGTCAGCAGCGTGGAGGCGAGCCATGACGGCACGGTGCAGATCAAGAACCGCAACGTCGTGCAGAACAGCCAGAACGTGCCGGTGGTGATGTCGCGCAACTGCGAGATGATCCTGCTGGACGACAAGCAGCGCGAGCGTGCCCGGTTCCGCGTGCCGTACGGCGCGCGGCTGCTGGCCGATGAGGGCGCGACCGTGTCGCGCACGCAGAAGCTGGCGGAGTGGGACCCCTACACCCTGCCGATCATCACCGAGCGCGCCGGGTCGGTCGAGTATCTCGACCTGCTCGACGGGGTGACGATCGTGGAGCGGATGGACGAGGTGACGGGCCTGACCTCCCGCGTGGTGGTGGACTACAAGCAGCAGGCCAAGGGCGTCGACCTGCGCCCGCGGCTGCAGCTGAAGGACGCCTCGGGCGAGGTGCTGCGGCTGCCGAACGGGGCGGAGGCGCGCTACTTCCTGAACCCCGACAGCATCCTGTCGGTGGAGAACGGGGCGACGGTCGCGGCCGGCGACGTGCTGGCGCGCATCCCGCGGGAAGGCAGCAAGACCCGCGACATCACCGGCGGCCTGCCGCGGGTGGCGGAGCTGTTCGAGGCGCGCAAGCCCAAGGACCACGCGATCATCGCCGAGATGGATGGCCGGGTGGAGTTCGGGAAGGACTACAAGGCGAAGCGCCGGGTCATCGTGAAGAACGACGAGACCGGCGAGGACACCGAGTACCTGATCCCGAAGGGCAAGCACGTCAGCGTGCAGGAGGGCGACTTCGTCCGCCGGGGCGACCCGTTGGTCGATGGTCCCCGCGTGCCGCACGACATCCTCAAGGTGCTGGGCGTCGAGGCGCTGTCGGACTACCTGGTGAACGAGATCCAGGACGTCTACCGGCTGCAGGGCGTGAAGATCAACGACAAGCACATCGAGGTCATCGTCCGGCAGATGCTGCAGAAGGTGGAGATCCTCGAACCCGGCGACACTACGTACCTGTCGGGCGAGCAGGTGGACCGGCTGGAGTTCGAGGCGGAGAACGAGAAGCGCCTGAAGCTGGAGGAGCGCGCGGCGACGGCGATGCCGGTGCTGCAGGGCATCACCAAGGCCAGCCTGCAAACGCACAGCTTCATCAGCGCCGCGTCGTTCCAGGAGACGACCCGCGTGCTGACCGAGGCGGCGACGGCGGGCAAGGTGGACAACCTGCTGGGCCTCAAGGAGAACGTGATCGTGGGGCGCCTGATCCCCGCGGGCACGGGCAGCGTGATGAACCGCCTGCGGTCGGTGGCGGCCGGGCGCGACCAGCAGCGGCTGCGGCCGGAGGTCGCGGCGATCACGGATCGCACAGCCGCGGAGTAGGCTGGGCCTGGCTTGAAGCAGGGGGTGGCGGCACACGCGTCGCCGCCCCCTCTTCGCTGGCCCGAGATGAACCGGGCTTTAAGGCTTGACTAACACCGGGTGCGGACGTAGGTATCGCGCCCTCGACCACCCTCAACGTTTGTGAGGCGGTCGTCGCTAGAAAACAGACGTGCACGGCGCCGCGCCCGGTTTGGGGTGCCAAGGCCGCGCATAGCAGGGTTCCACGCGGTCATGACCCGCGTTGACTTGCTTTATGTCCAGCGACGATGCAGCCGAGCAGGTTGGGCAGGCCACACAAAGGATCGGAAGTCGCGTATGCCGACCATCAACCAGTTGATTGCCAACGGGCGCGAGCCTGCCGCGAAGCGCAACAAGGTGCCGGCGCTGCAGGGCTGCCCGCAGAAGCGCGGCGTTTGCACCCGCGTCTACACGACCACGCCCAAGAAGCCGAACTCGGCCCTGCGCAAGGTCGCCAAGGTGCGGCTGACCAACGGCTACGAGGTGGTGAGCTACATCCCTGGCGAGGGCCACAACCTGCAGGAGCACAGCGTCGTGCTGATCCGCGGCGGGCGCGTCAAGGACTTGCCGGGCGTGCGGTATCACATCCTGCGCGGCGTGCTGGACACCCAGGGCCTCCCGAAGCGTCGTCAGCGCCGGTCGCTGTACGGCGCGAAGCGGCCGAAGTAAGAGGAGCGGGCGATGAGCCGACGCCGCCGTGCCGTCAAGCGCGACATCCTGCCGGACGCCAAGTTCGGCGACGTGGTGATCACGCGCTTCATGAACGCGCTGATGTATGATGGCAAGAAGTCTGCCGCCGAGGGCATCGTGTATGGTGCGCTCGACGTGCTGAAGAAGCGCGGGGGCAACGCGGCCGATCCGGTCCGCATGTTCCATGAGGCGCTGGACAACGTGAAGCCGGCCGTCGAGGTCCGCAGCCGCCGGGTCGGCGGCGCCACCTACCAGGTTCCGGTCGAGGTGCGGACCGAGCGGCGTCAGGCCTTGGCGATCCGCTGGATCATCGACAGCGCGCGCAAGCGCGGCGAGCACACGATGGAAGACCGGCTGTCGCACGAGTTGCTGGACGCCGTGAACAACCGCGGCTCGGCGGTGAAGAAGCGTGAGGACACGCATCGGATGGCCGAGGCGAACAAGGCTTTCAGCCACTATCGCTGGTAGGCCTGAGACGGCGCCGGTCCGATAAGGCCGCGCTGACGACGACTGCAACCCAACCTGCCCCCCAATCCTGATTGACCGGCGGGCGACGGAGATACGACGATGGCCAAGGCGAAATTCGAACGTAACAAGCCGCACTGCAACATCGGCACCATCGGTCACGTGGACCACGGCAAGACGTCGCTGACCGCGGCGATCACCAAGATCCTGGCAAAGAGCGGCGGGGCCACCTTCACCGCCTACGACCAGATCGACAAGGCTCCCGAGGAGCGCGCCCGCGGCATCACGATCTCCACCGCACACGTCGAGTATGAGACGGCGAACCGCCACTACGCCCACGTCGACTGTCCCGGCCACGCCGACTACGTGAAGAACATGATCACGGGTGCTGCGCAGATGGACGGCGCGATCCTGGTGGTCAGCGCCGCCGACGGCCCGATGCCGCAGACGCGCGAGCACATCCTGCTGGCCCGGCAGGTCGGCGTGCCTGCCCTCGTCGTGTTCCTCAACAAGGTCGACATGGTCGACGACCCCGAGCTGCTGGAGCTCGTGGAGATGGAGGTGCGCGAGCTGCTGTCCTCCTACCAGTTCCCCGGCGACGACATTCCGATCGTCAAGGGGTCGGCGCTGATGGCGCTGGAGGACAAGAGCCCTGACCTCGGCGAGAAGGCCGTGCTGGAGCTGATGGCTGCGGTTGACGCCTACATTCCGCAGCCCGTCCGCGCGACCGAGCGGCCGTTCCTGATGCCGATCGAGGACGTGTTCAGCATCTCCGGCCGCGGCACCGTCGTGACCGGCCGCATCGAGCGCGGCATCGTCAACGTGGGCGACGAGGTCGAGATCGTCGGCATCAAGAACACGGTGAAGACCATCGTCACTGGCGTCGAGATGTTCCGCAAGCTGCTGGACCGCGGCGAGGCCGGCGACAACATCGGCGCGCTGCTGCGCGGCACGAAGCGCGAGGACGTGGAGCGCGGCCAGGTGCTGGCCAAGCCCGGCAGCATCACGCCGCACACGCAGTTCAAGGCCGAGGCCTACGTGCTGACCAAGGAGGAGGGCGGCCGTCACACGCCGTTCTTCACCAACTACCGCCCGCAGTTCTACTTCCGCACCACGGACGTGACCGGCGTCGTGCAGCTGCCCGAAGGCACCGAGATGGTGATGCCCGGCGACAACGTGTCCATGGACGTCGAGCTGATCGCGCCCATCGCGATGGACGAGGGGCTGCGCTTCGCGATCCGTGAGGGTGGCCGGACGGTTGGCGCCGGCGTCGTCGCCAGCATCACGAAGTAAGGCGGCACTCACTCTCGAAGCGGTTCCGCGAACCTGGATTGAAGTACAATGGACAACCAGAACATCCGCATTCGCCTCAAGGCGTACGATCACCGCGTGCTGGACAACAGCACGCGGGAGATCGTGAACACGGCGAAGCGCACGGGTGCCCGGGTTCGCGGGCCGATTCCTCTGCCGACGCATATCGAGCGGTTCACGGTCAACCGGTCGCCGCATGTCGACAAGAAGAGCCGTGAGCAGTTCGAGATCCGGACGCATCGCCGGCTGCTCGACATCGTGGAGCCGACGCCGCAGACGGTGGACGCATTGATGAAGCTCGACCTCGCCTCCGGCGTGGACGTCGAGATCAAGCTGTAGGGCCGGGCCGATGCGCACTGGATTGATTGCGAAGAAGCTGGGCATGACCCGGATCTTCAAGGATGACGGCACCCATGTGCCCGTCACCGTCCTGCACCTGGACCAGGTGCAGGTGGTCGACACCCGGACAGAGGAGCGGGACGGCTACACGGCCATCCAGCTCGGCTGGGGCAAGGCCAAGGTGAAGAACGTCAGCAACCCCAACAAGGGCCACTACGCCCGGGTCAAGGTCGAGCCGAAGATGCGGCTGGTCGAGTTCCGGGTGGCGCCGGACGCCCTGCTGGAGGCCGGCCAGACGCTGACCGCGGCGCATTTCGTGGTGGGCCAGAAGGTGGATGTCTGCGGCATCACCAAGGGCAAGGGCTTCGCCGGCGCGATGAAGCGCTGGAACTTCCGCGGGCTCGAGGCGAGCCATGGCGTCTCCGTCAGCCACCGGAGCCATGGCTCGACCGGCAACCGGCAGGACCCGGGCAAGACGTTCAAGAACAAGAAGATGGCGGGGCATTTGGGTGTCGAGCGGGTCACGACGCTGAACATCGAGGTCGCCGGCATCGATGCCGAGAAGGGCCTCATCATGGTCCGGGGCGCGGTGCCTGGTTCCAAGGGCGAGTTCGTGCGGATCCGTGACGCCATCAAGAAGGCGCGTCCGGCGGAGGCGCCCTATCCGGCGTCAATCCTGGGTGCGCCCGACGCGGCTGGCTCCAGCGCGGCGCCGCAGGAGACTGAATGATGCAGATCGACGTCAGAACCCTGGACAACGGGTCCGCAGGCTCGGCCGAACTGCCGGACGCCCTGTTCGCTGCCCAGCCGCGACGGGACATCATTGCCCGCGTCGTCGAGTGGCAGCTCGCCAAGCGGCGCGCGGGGACGCACAAGACCAAGGGCATGGGCGAGGTCTCCGGCACCACGAAGAAGCCCTACAAGCAGAAGGGCACCGGCAACGCGCGGCAGGGCAGCCTGCGCGCCCCGCAGTTCCGCACCGGCGGCGTGGTCCATGGCCCCGTGGTCCGCAGCCACGGGTTCGACCTGCCGAAGAAGGTGCGCCGCCTGGGCCTGATCAGCGCGCTGTCGCTCAAGCAGGCGGAGGGCAAGCTTGTTGTCCTCGACAGCGTGGCGGGGGGCACGGGCAAGACCAAGGACCTCGCCGGCAAGATCAAGGGGCTGGGCTGGACCTCGGCGCTGGTGATCGATGGCACGGTGGACTCGGCGTTCCTCCGGGCGAGCGCCAACATCGTGGGCATCGACGTGCTGCCGACGATGGGGGCGAACGTCTATGACATCATCCGCCACGACTGGCTGGTCGTCACGACGGCCGGGGTCGAAGCCTTGAAGGAGCGCCTGGCATGAGCGTCTCGCAAGTCCACGCCGCCCGGCGGCGTGCGGAAACCATGTCGCGCGAGGCGATGTACGAGGTGCTGCGCAGCCCCGTGATCACCGAAAAGGCGACGGCGCTCTCGGAGATCGGGCAGTTCGTGTTCCGCGTCGCCATCGACGCGACGAAGCCCGAGATCAAGAAGTCGGTCGAGACCTTGTTCGGCGTGACCGTCGTCTCCGTGAACACGCTGGTCCAGAAGGGCAAGACCAAGCGGTTCCGGGGCCGTCCGGGCGTGCGGTCGGATATCAAGAAGGCATATGTGCAGCTCGCCGAGGGGCAGTCGATCGACATGTCCACCGGGCTGAGCTAGCGCAGGGATCACGACGAATGGCACTCAAGCAATTTAATCCGGTCACCGCCAGCCTGCGCGGAACGGTGCTGATCGACCGCAGCGAGCTGTGGAAGGGCAAGCCGGTCAAGACGCTGACCGAGGGCAAGAACAAGTCCGGCGGCCGCAACAACCATGGCCGCACGACCTCGTTCTTCCGCGGCGGCGGGCACAAGCAGTCCTATCGCCACGTCGACTTCAAGCGCCGGAAGTTCGACGTGTCGGCGACGGTCGAGCGCCTGGAATATGACCCGAACCGGTCCGCGTTCATCGCCCTGGTCAAGTATGACGACGGCGAGCTGTCCTACATCATCGCGCCGCAGCGCCTGCGCGCCGGCGACAAGGTGGTGGCCGGCCTGCGGGTCGATATCAAGCCCGGCAACGCCATGCCGATGGCGGCGATCCCCGTCGGCACGATCATCCACAACGTGGAGATGAAGCTGGGCGCCGGCGGCAAGATGGCGCGCGCCGCGGGCACCTATGCGCAGCTCGTCGGCAAGGATGCGGGCTATGCCCAGGTCAAGCTGCAGTCGGGCGAGCTTCGCCTGGTGCGGGCCGAGTGCATGGCGACGGTGGGCGCGGTGTCCAACCCTGACAACCAGAACCAGAGCATGGGCAAGGCCGGGCGTGCCCGGTGGCTGGGGCGTCGGCCGCACAACCGTGGCGTCGTGATGAACCCGGTCGATCACCCGCATGGCGGCGGCGAGGGCCGCACCTCGGGCGGACGGCATCCGGTCACGCCCTGGGGCAAGCCGACCAAGGGATACAAAACCCGCGTCAACAAGCGCACGGACAGCATGATCATCCGGCGCCGTCCGAAGGGGAAGCACTGACCATGGCGCGTTCCGTATGGAAGGGTCCCTTCGTGGACGGCTACCTGCTGGGCAAGGCGGACACCGCCCGCGCCTCAGGCCGCAACGAGATCATCAAGATTTGGTCACGCCGCTCGACGATCCTGCCGCAGTTCGTGGGCCTCACGTTCGGCGTCTATAACGGGCACAAGTTCCTGCCCGTGCAGGTGTCGGAGAACATGGTCGGCCACAAGTTCGGCGAGTTCTCGCCGACGCGGACGTTCACCGGGCATTCATCCGACAAGAAGGCGAGGCGGGGCTGAGATGAGCAAGCCGAAAACTCCCCGGGCGCTGCCGGAGCACGAGGCGCAGTGCGTCGTGCGCAACATCCGCATCAGCCCGCAGAAGCTCAACCTGGTGGCCGGCCTGATCCGCAACCAGCCGGCGAGCAAGGCGGTCGCGACGCTCACCTTCAGCAAGCGGCGGATCGCGCAGCAGGTGCGCAAGGCGCTGGAAAGCGCCATCGCCAACGCCGAGAACAACCACCAGCTCGACGTGGACCGTTTGGTCGTGACGCGGGCCGAGGTCGGCAAGTCCATCGTCATGCGCCGCTTCATGGCGCGCGGCCGCGGCCGGGCGTCGCGCATCGAGAAGTGGTTCAGCCACCTGCGCATCGTGGTGTCCGAGCAGCAGCAGGCGCCCGCGGCGCCGGCGACACAGCAGAAGGCGGCATAGGCCATGGGTCACAAGGTCAATCCGATCGGGCTGCGGCTCGGCATCAACCGCACCTGGGACAGCCGCTGGTATGCCGGTGCCGACTACTCGAAGCTGCTGCTGGCCGACCTTGAGCTGCGGACCCACCTGCGCGCGAAGCTCGCCGGGGCCGGCGTGTCGCGCGTGGTGATCGAGCGCCCGGCGAAGAAGCCGCGCGTCACGATCTACGCGGCGCGGCCGGGCGTGGTGATCGGCAAGAAGGGCCAGGACATCGAGGTGCTGCGCAAGGACCTGGCCCGGATGGCCAAGTCCGAGGTGTCGCTCAACATCGTCGAGATCCGCAAGCCGGAGATCGACGCGACGCTGGTGGCGGAGAACATCGCGCAGCAGCTGGAGCGCCGGGTCGCGTTCCGCCGGGCGATGAAGCGCGCGGTGCAGTCGGCGATGCGGCTGGGCGCCCAGGGCATCCGGATCAACTGCGGCGGACGTCTTGGCGGCGCCGAGATCGCGCGGACGGAGTGGTATCGCGAGGGCCGCGTGCCGTTGCACACGCTCCGCGCCGACATCGACTTCGGCACGGCGACGGCCAAGACCACCTATGGGACGTGCGGCGTGAAGGTGTGGATCTTCAAGGGCGAGATCCTGGCCAACGATCCGCTCGCGCAGGACCGCCGCGCCGCCGAACAGGCGCCGCAGCGCTAAGAGGAACCACGACCATGATGTCTCCCAAGCGGACGAAGTACCGCAAGGCCCATAAGGGCCGCATCCACGGCCTGGCGAAGTCGGGCACCAGCCTGAACTTCGGCGCTTTCGGCCTCAAGGCGCTGGAGCCGGAGCGGATCACTGCGCGTCAGATCGAGGCGGCGCGCCGCGCCATCACGCGCTCGATGAAGCGCGCCGGCCGGGTGTGGATCCGGATGTTCCCGGACGTGCCGGTGTCGCAGAAGCCGGCCGAGGTCCGCATGGGGTCCGGCAAGGGCAGCCCGGAGTTCTGGGTGTGCCGGGTGAAGCCGGGCCGCATCATGTTCGAGATCGACGGCGTGGCGCCCGAGCTGGCGCGGGAGGCGTTGACGCTGGGCGCTGCGAAGCTGCCGATCCGCACCAAGTTCGTGACCCGGCTTGGGGAGGCCTAAGGATGACCAAGCCGACGGATATCCGG
>CAHJXG010000269.1 GCA_903644035.1 Rhodospirillales bacterium | reverse complement strand
CGACGCGCTGGCCCGGGCGGCGGCGCATTTCGACTGTCCGGCAGGTCTGGCGGAGCCGGGCTGGGCCGCGGACCTTCCCGTGGTGACGGCGTGGGCGCCGGTCGGTCCCTCGGCCGCGGCGCTTCCGCCGGCGCTGCGGGTGCGGCGGCACTGGGACGACGCGGCATGGCCCCGGGCGACGCGCGGCTACTTCCAGGTGAAGTCGGCGATCCCCGCTATCCTGCAATCCTTGGCCCCCGGCGGGGCCGCAGGGCGTTAACCCTTCCGTCACCCATTCACCGCAATGATGGCCCATCCGCCGCGCCGCGTCGGAGGCGGCGCGACGGTTCAGGGAGGGGCGGATGCGCTGGCTTGTCTTGCTGCTGCTGATGCCCGGCGCCGTGTGGGCGCAGGACGTGCGGACCTACGACCGAACCGGCGCGCCGACGGGCCGACAGCATGTCGGACCCAATGGGGACACCCGCTTCTACGACCGCACGGGGCGCCCCACCGGCAGCGCACGTCAGCAGGGCGATGAGACCCGGTTCTTCGACGTGACGGGAGCCGCGACCGGCTCCGCCCGGCAGGATGGGGCGGTGACGCGCTTCTACGACCGGGCCGGCGCGCCGACCGGCACCGAGCGGCGCGATGGAACCGGCAGCCGCACTTATGATCGCGCCGGCCGGCAGCTTGGCAGCGAGCGGCGGGACCCCTCGGGCGATACCCGCTTCTTTGATCGATCCGGCGCCCCGGCAGGCTCCGCCCGGTAGACCCTGCGGCATCGTAGACGCGTCAACCCACCGGGCGCGCCTGGGTTCAGGCGAGGCCGGGGGTCGGCACCCCGAACGCCTGCGACAGCAGCAGCATGTTGAGCGCGAGCACGAGCGTCGTCGCGATGGCCGCCACGATCCAGGTGCCGCGGCGCGTGCGGTAAATGCTCATCACGTCCGTCCGACGCGTCAGCAGCAGCAGCGCCACCATGGGGACCGGCAGCACGAGGCTGAGCACGACCTGGCTGGCGACCAGCGCCTGCGTCGCGTTCACCCCCCAGGCGACCACCGCGAAGGCCGGCGCCATCGTGATCACGCGCCGCAGCCACAGCGGGATGCGGAAGCCGACGAAGCCCTGCATGATGACCTGGCCCGCCATCGTGCCCACCACCGAACTCGACAGGCCCGAGGCGATCAGCGACGCCATGAACACGCTTGCGGCAGCGCCGCCGAACAAGGGCACCAACGTGTGGTAGGCGGTCTCGATCTCGGCGACCTCCTCATGCCCGCCGTGGAAGGCGGCGGCGGCCATCATGACCATCGCCATGTTGACCATCCCGGCGATGGCCAGCGCCACGACCACCTCGATGTTGGAGTAGCGCAGCAGCGTCCGGCGCTCCTCCTCGTTGCGCGCGGGCGCCCGGTCCTGGGTCAGGCTGGAGTGCAGGTAGATGGCGTGCGGCATCACCGTCGCGCCCACGATGCCGACCGCGAGCGTCAGCGCGCCGGAGTCGGCCAGGCCTGGCACCACGGCACCGATCCCGGCGGCGCGCCAGTCCGGCGGCACCAGGAACAGCTCGATCAGGTAGCTCAAGCCGATGGCGCCCACGAGGCCGCCGATGATGAGCTCAACCGGCCGATAGCCCCGGTTCTGGAAAGACAGGATGCCAAACGTAATGATCGCGGTGACGACCATGCCCCAGATCAGCGGCATGCCGAACAGCAGCGACAGCCCGATGGCGCCGCCCAGGAACTCGGCGAGGTCCGTCGCCATCGCCGCGGCCTCGCTCACCACCCACATGGCCCACACCGCGGTCCGCGGGAAGTGTTCGCGGCACAGCTCGGCGAGGTTGCGGTTGGTGACGATGCCGAGCCGGGCCGACAGGCCCTGAAACAGCATCGCCACGGCGTTGGCGAGCAGCACGACCCAGAGCAGGCTGTAGTTGTACTTGGCGCCGGCCTGGATGTTGGTCGCGAAGTTGCCGGGGTCGATATAGGCGACCGAGCAGATGAAGGCCGGCCCGGCGAAGGGCAGCACCGCGCGCAAGCCACGGCGGCGTCCCGCCAAGGTCTCGCGGATCGCGTCCGTGGTCTGGTCGGTTAGGCTCGCATAGACCTGCACCTTGCTCATCGCATCCCGCTTGCTCGTTGGCTGGCGTCGAATATAGCCTATGCTACATATCCTGCAATAGGCTTGGCTTTTGTGGTTTGACGAGACCATTGCGGCGGGGCATCAAGGCCGCACGGCAGACGCGCACCCCCGTGCGGGACGTGTCGACACCCCTGCCCCACCCGGCCCCGCCCCGCTGGCGCGTCCGGGCCGCCGGCCTGAACAGGACATGACGTGATGCCAGACAAGCGGACGCCGGGATCGTCGAGTTCGCATACCATCATGCCGCAGGAGCCGGCGCAGGCGGACCGGTTCGGCCGGGCGCGGCAGGCCCGCTCGGCGACCTTGCTGGAGGACTATGCCGAGCTGATCGCCGACCTGCTGGCCACCGGCGGCGAGGCCCGCACCGTGGACGTCGCCCGCCGCATGGGGGTCGCGCATGCGACGGCGGTCAAGACGATCGGCCGGCTCAAGCGTGAGGGGCTGGTCACCGCCCTGCCCTACCGCGGCGTGTTCCTGACCGAGGCGGGCCATGCGCTCGCCGACCGGGTGCGGGCGCGGCATCGCCTGGTGGTGGAGCTGCTCGTCGCCGTCGGCGTGCCGGTCGAGGATGCAGAGGCCGATGCGGAGGGCATCGAGCACCATGTCTCCGATGGCACGCTGGCCGCCTTCGCCGGGTTCCTGCAGGCCCGCAAGTAGGCGCGGCGGCCATGGCGCATGGCCGCATCCTGGTGATCAAGCACGGCGCGCTCGGCGACCTGATCCAGGGGCTGGACGCCTTCCAGGCGCTGCGCCGCCACCACGCGGCGGCCGAGCTGGTGCTGATGACCACGCCCCCCTACGCGGCGCTCGCGCAGGCGATCCCATGGTTCGACCGGGTCTGGCTCGACCGGCGTCCGCGGGTGCACGAGGTCGCGGCCTGGTGGGCGATCCGCCGGCAGTTCCTGCTGGAGGGGTTCGACCGGGTCTACGACCTGCAATGCTCGTCCCGCACCGCGCGCTACTTCCAGATGATCCCGCGGCGGCGGCGGCCGGACTGGATCGGGGCAGCGCCAGGCTGCTCGCATCCCAACCCAGATTTTTTCGAGAGCCCGTCCAACCGGCAGAAGATGGCGGCGCAGCTTGTGGGCGCGGGCGTCCCGGCGCCCGAACCGGCGGACCTGTCCTGGCTCGCGGCACCCATCGGCCACCTGAACCTGCCCGGGCGCTTCGCCCTGCTGATCCCCGGCTGCTCGCCGCATCTGCCGCACAAGCGTTGGCCGGCGGACCGCTACGGCCTTCTGGCGCAGCGGCTGGCCGGGCAGGGCCTGGCGGCCGTCGCGGTCGGCACCGGGGTGGACCGGGACGCCATCGACGGGGTGCGCGCCGCGGCGCCGGGCGTGCTGGACCTAGGCGGCCGGACCACGC
>CAHJXG010000268.1 GCA_903644035.1 Rhodospirillales bacterium | reverse complement strand
AGCAGTCCAGCGTGGTGTCGCGCTCCCAGGCGGTCAGGTGGCGCATGTAGCCATCCCACTCCTGCCGCTTCAGCTTGACGTAGGAGTTGCAGAACGCCTCCCCCAGGGCGGAGCGGAGCGGCCCGCACGCCTCGAAGGCGCGGAGGGCGTCGAGCAGGTTGAGCGGCAGGCGCCGGGCGCCCTCCGTCTCCGCACCCGCCACGTACATGTCGAGGTCGAGCCGCGGCCCGGCGCTTCGCGTGTTTGCCACGCCGTCCAGCCCGGCCGCCAGCAGGCCGGCCTGCAGCAGATAGGGGTTGGCCGCACCGTCGGCCAGGCGGTACTCGATGCGGCCAGGACCGGGCACGCGCACCATGTGGGTCCGGTTGTTGCCGCCCCAGCTCACGGTGCTGGGCGACCAGGTGGCGCCGGAGGCCGTCACCGGCGCGTTGATCCGCTTGTAGCTGTTCACCGTCGGGTTGGTCAGGGCGCACAGGGCCTCGGCATGGGCCATCACGCCGCCCAGGAACTGATGCGCGAGCGGGCTGAGGCCCAGCTCGTCGTCGCCCTTGAAGGCGTTCTCGCCGCCGCGCCAGACGGACACGTGGGCGTGGCAGCCGGAGCCGGTGAGGGTGGGGAACGGCTTCGGCATGAACGTCGCCCTCATGCCGTGCTGCTCGGCGATGCTGCGGACCATGTACTTGAAGAAGGCGTGGCGGTCCGCGGTCACCAGCGCCGGCGCGTAGTCCCAGTTCATTTCGTACTGGCCGTTCGCGTCCTCGTGGTCGTTCTGGTAGGGACCCCAGCCCAGCGCCTCCATCGCGTCGCTGATCGCCGCGATGACGTCGAACCGGCGCATCAGGGTGAGCTGGTCGTAGCAGGGCTTGGCCTGCGTGTCCGCGCCGTCGGCGATGGCGTGTCCGGCGGGCGTGATGAGGAAGAACTCCGGCTCCACGCCGGTGCGCATTTCCAGCCCCTGCGCCGCCCCGGCGGCCACCAGGCGGCGGAGCACGTTGCGCGGCGCCTGCTCCACGAGCGCGCCCGACATCCAAGGATCGGCGGCGAGCCAGCCGACCTCCGGCTTCCAGGGCAGCTGGATCAGCGTCGAAGGGTCCGGCACCGCCAGCACGTCGGGGTCGGCGGGCGTCATGTCGAACCAGGTCGCGAAGCCCGCAAAGCCCGCGCCGTCCTCGGCCATCCCGTCGATGGCGCGGGCCGGGACCAGCTTGGCGCGCAGGATGCCGAACAGGTCGGTGTAGGCGATGAGGAAGAAGCGGATGCCGCGCTCCCGGGCGACCTCGGACAGTTTCATCGGCTGTCTCCCTGACCGGGGATCCAGGAGGTGCCCGCCAGCGGCACGCGGGCCATGGCGGCGGCCTCGACGGTGAGGGCCACCAGGTCCTCCGGCTCCAGGTTGTGCACGTGGCTCTTGCCGCAGGCCCGCGCGATGGTCTGCGCCTCCAGCGTCAGCACGGCGAGGTAGTTGGCGAGCCGCCGCCCGCCCAGCACGGGGTCGAGCCGCGCGGCGAGCGCCGGGTCCTGCGTGGTGATGCCCGCGGGGTCGCGCCCCTCGTGCCAGGCGTCGTAGGCGCCGGCCTGGGTGCCGAGGGCGGCGTACTCCGCCTCGTAGGCCGGGTCGTTGTCGCCGAGTGCCGCGAGGGCCGCGGTGCCGATGCTGACCGCGTCGGCGCCGAGCGCCAGCGCCTTCGCCACGTCGGCGCCGTTGCGGATGCCGCCGGACACGACGAGCTGCACGGTCCGGTGCAGGCCCAGGTCCTGCAGCGCCTGCACCGCCGGGCGGATGGCGGCCAGGATGGGGAGGCCGACGTTCTCGATGAACACGGTCTGCGTCGCCGCCGTGCCGCCCTGCATCCCGTCGAGCACGACGACATCAGCGCCCGCCTTGGCCGCCAGCGCCGTGTCGTAGTACGGGCGGGAGGCGCCGACCTTCACGTAGATCGGCTTCTGCCAGTCGGTGACCTCGCGCAGCTCCAGGATCTTGATCTCGAGGTCGTCGGGTCCGGTCCAGTCGGGGTGGCGGCTGGCGCTGCGCTGGTCGATGCCGGGCGGCAGGGTGCGCATCGCGGCCACGCGCTCGGTGATCTTCTGGCCCAGCAGCATGCCGCCGCCGCCGGGCTTGGCGCCCTGGCCGATGACGATCTCGATGGCGTCGGCGGCGCGCAGGTCGTCGGGGTTCATGCCGTAGCGGCTGGGCAGGTACTGATACACCAGGGTCGCCGAGCTTTGCCGCTCCTCCGGGGTCATGCCGCCGTCGCCCGTCGTCGTGCTGGTGCCGGCGATGGTGGCGCCGCGGCCCAGCGCCTCCTTGGCCTGGGCGGACAGGCTGCCGAAGCTCATGCCGGCGATGGTGACGGGGATGCGCAGCTCGACCGGCTTCTTGGCGAAGCGCGCGCCCAGCACGACGTCGGTGCCGCAGCGTTCGCGGTAGCCCTCCAGCGGATAGCGGCTGATGCTCGCGCCCAGGAACAGCAGGTCGTCGAAGTGGGGCAGGGCGCGCTTCGCGCCGTAGCCGCGGATGTCGTAGATGCCGGTCGCGGCCGCACGCCGGATCTCGGCGAGGGTGGCGGGGTCAAAGGTCGCGCTCATCCGCGGGGCCGGGCGCGGCGGCGTGGAAGGGCCTTGGTCCATCAGTAGCTCCCCGCATTGTCCACATGGAAATGATACAGCCGCCGGGCCGAGCCGTAGCGGCGGAACGACCCAGCCTCCACGCCGTCGAAGCCCGCCGCCTGCAGCCGGGCGGCCAAGGCCGCGCGATGCGTGTCCCGCATCTCCTTCTCGACGCAGTCGGCGCCGAGGCTCGCGACCGAGCCGCGGACGAACAGCTGCGCCTCGTAGATGCTGTCGCCCAGGCTGTCGCCGGCGTCGCCCAGCACGGTGAGCGTGCC
>CAHJXG010000267.1 GCA_903644035.1 Rhodospirillales bacterium | reverse complement strand
GGCCGGGTGCGCCTGCGCCGCAAGGCCGCGGCGGTCGCCCCGATCCGCCCGCGGGCAGCGGAGCCGGCGATCATCGCCCCGCGCACCGGCGAGCAGGCCATCGTCGAGACCGAGATCACGCCGGTGATCCGCCTCCGCCGCCTGCACTGCCCGGACGCCTTTGGCCGCCCGCAGCTGCTCGACGCCCTCACGCTCGATTTCGACTATGGCGGCGTGCTGACCGAGGCTGACGACGAGCGGCAGTTCGTCCGCGTCACAACGGCCGCCGGCCCGTCCTTCGTCCGCCGCGACCCGGCGGCCGAGGCGGCTGCGCTCGACCTGCTGGGCCAGGACGGCTTCACCCAGATGCGCGTCGCCGAGGGCCGGTCCGCCAAGGGCCGCCGGGCGCTGGTGTTCGTCGGACCTGACGCGGCCGAGCGCTGGCACCGCTTCACGGCCCTTCGTGTGCCCGCGCTGCAGGCGCTCGGCTGGCGCAACATGATGGACGGCAACTTCGGCCCCCGCCTGGTGGAGGCCATCGGCACCTACGACGTGCAGGTGGCGGATGCCGGGCCGGGCCGCTTCTCGCTCGATTTCGGCATCGAGATCGACGGCATGCGCCTGCCCTTGCTGCCGATCCTGAGCCGCCTGATCGAGCGGGGCGGCCTGGCCGCGGCGCAGATCGTCGGCGACGAGCTGATCACCAGCCTCGACGACGGCCGCGTGGTGAAGCTGCCGGCCGACCGGATACGCCGCCTGCTGGCCGTCATGGGCGACCTTATCGAGTCCGCCGGGCGCGTGGCCGACGGCCCGCTGCTGCTGCCCGCGACCGAGGCCGCGACGGTGCTGGAGCTTGAGGACGTCGTCACCACGCGGTTCGAGAACGCGGCCACCATCAAGTCCTATGTCGGCCAGTTCCGCGACCAGGCGGACATCCCCCCGGTCGTCCTGCCGGCCTCCTTCAAGGGCGACCTGCGCCCCTACCAGAAGCAGGGCCTGGACTGGCTGCAGCACCTGCGCGCCCACGGGCTGGGCGGCTTCCTCGCGGACGACATGGGCCTGGGCAAGACCGCGCAGACCATCGCCCATCTGGTGTTCGAGCACGCCGCCGGCCGGCTCGACCGCCCGGCGCTGATCGTCGTGCCCACGAGCCTCATCACCAACTGGACCGCGGAGCTCGGCAAGTTCGCGCCGCACCTCGCGACCGTCGTGCTGCACGGCCTCGACCGGCATCAGCGGCGGCGGACGCTCGACGGCATCCACGTCGTCATCACCACCTACACCCTGCTGGCCCGTGACGTGATGGAGATGAAGACGCTGCCCTGGCACGTCGTGGTGCTGGACGAGGCGCAGGCGATCAAGAGCCCGGCGGCCAAGGCCACGCGCGCCGTCTGCCAGCTGGACAGCCGCCACCGCCTCTGCCTGTCGGGCACGCCCATCGAGAACAACCTCGAGGAGCTGTGGTCGCAGTTCACCTTCCTGATGCCGGGGCTGCTGGGCGACCGCCAGGGCTTCACCAAGCGGTTCCGCACGCCGATCGAGAAGCGGCGCGACGACACGCGGCGCATGCAGCTGATCCGCCGCATCAAGCCCTTCATCCTGCGCCGCACCAAGTCCGAGGTGGCGACGGAGCTGCCGCCCAAGCACACGATCCTGCGCCGCATCACCCTGGCGCCCGACCAGCGCGAGCTGTACGAGGCCATCCGCATCACGCTGCACGAGCGGGTGCGCGAGCAGGTCGCCGAGCGCAGCCTGGCGCAAAGCCGCATCGTGGTGCTGGACGCGCTGCTGAAGCTGCGCCAGGTCTGCTGCGACCCGCGCCTGGTGAAGCTGCCCTCCGCCCGGCTGGTCGAGAGCAGCAGCAAGCTCGACGACCTGCTGGAGATGGTCGGCGAGATGATTCCCGAGGGCAGGCGCATCCTGCTGTTCTCGCAGTTCACCTCGATGCTCGACCTCATCAAGCCGCGCCTCGCCGAGGAGGGCATCCCCTTCGTCGAGCTGCGCGGCGACACCCGCGACCGCGCCGAGCCGGTCCGCGCCTTCCAGGCCGGCGAGGTGCCCTTGTTCCTCATCAGCCTCAAGGCCGGCGGGCGCGGCCTCAACCTCACCGCCGCCGACACCGTGATCCACTACGATCCCTGGTGGAACCCGGCGGTCGAGAACCAGGCGTCCGACCGTGCCCACCGCATCGGCCAGACCAAGTCCGTGTTCGTCTACAAGCTCATCGGCGCCGACACGGTCGAGGAGCGCATCCTGGAGCTGCAGGAGCGCAAGGCGGAGCTGGCCAACATCGCCTTCACCGAAGGCGCCGACCTGTCCGCCCTGGAGCAGGACGACGTCGATTACCTGTTCGGCGCCGACGCCGACCGCAAGGCCGCCTGACGCGGCACGCGCAATACGTTTGAATCCGACGACGCGGTGTGCCAGAACCCTGTTAATCGGAGGCAAACGAAACAATGCGCAAATGGATCGACACGGCGGTGCGGTGAACCCGCCCGGCTTCCCGGCGGCGGTGGGAACGCCACCGCCCGCCGTCCCGGCCGGCACCCGCTCGATGCGGCCTGGGTTCGCGGCGCTTGCGCAGGGCCGAGCCGTTGCGGGTCACGATGCGCCGCCCGCGCCTGCCACCACCGACCTCACGCCGCGAGCGCTGATCGCGCCCGAGTTCGACGCCGCCTATTATCTGGAGAGCAACGAGGACGTGCGGCTGTCCGACATGGACCCGTTCGAGCACTTCCTGCTGCACGGCGCGGACGAGCTGCGCAACCCCAATGCGTGGTTCGACACCGGGTTCTACGTCCGGAGCAACGCCGACGTGGTGGACGCCGCGGTGAACCCGTTCTGGCACTATTTGGCGCACGGCAAGGCGGAGGGCCGACAGCCCGCCCCTCGTCGGCAGGCCGAGCGTGCGACCCTGGCCCAGGCCGTGCCCGCCGCGGCCCGCTGGATCGGC
>CAHJXG010000266.1 GCA_903644035.1 Rhodospirillales bacterium | reverse complement strand
CAGCGCCGCCGCGGCGGCGGCCTGGCCGATGGTGGACACCCCGGCGGCGACATGGCCCTGGATGCTGGTCATCGCCCGGATCAGGCCGCGCGGCCCGGCGCCGAAGCCGATGCGCCAGCCGGTCATCGCGTAGGTCTTCGACACGCCGCTCACCGTCAGCACCCGGTCGCGCAGCCGCGGCTCCACCGCGGCCATCGTGCTGTGCTCGAACCCGTCGTACACCAGGTGCTCGTACATGTCGTCCGACATGATCCAGACGTGCGGGTGGCGCAGCATGACCTCGGCCAGCGCCGCCAGGTCGTCCCGCGTGGCGGCGGTGCCGGTCGGGTTGTTGGGGAAGTTCAGCAGCAGCCACTTGGTGCGCGGGGTGATCGCCGCCTCCAGGTCCTCCGGCCGCAGCTTGAAGCCGTTGTTCTGCGGGCAGCTCACCGCGACCGGCTCGCCGCCGATCATGCGGGTCATCAGCGGATAGGCCCCCCAGTACGGGGCGGGGATGATCACCTCGTCGCCGTCGTCGAGCGTCGCCATCAGCGCGTTGAAGATGACCTGCTTGCCGCCGTTGCCGACCATGATCTCGTCCAGCGCGAACTCCAGGCCGGAGTCGCGCTGGAACTTGCGCTGGATCGCCTGCTTCAGGATCGGCTGCCCGTCCTGTGGCGGGTACTTGGTGTCGCCGCGCAGGCCCGCCTGGCGCGCGGCCTCGACGGCGTGCGGGGGGCTATCGAAGTCGGGCTCGCCGATGGTGAGGGCGATGACCTCGATCCCCTGCGCCCGCATCGCCCGCGCCTTCGCGGTCATCGCGACGGTGGCCGCGACCGGCGCCCGGCCCAGCCGCTGCGCCAATCCGGGCATTGGCTAGCGCAGCCCCTCGCAGAAATGCTGGATGCGCTCGCAGGCTCGGGTCAGGCTCTCGGTGTCGGTCGCGTAGCTGATGCGGAAATGGCCGGGATACATGAACGCCGCCCCGTGCACCGCGGCGACGCCCTCCTCCTCCAGCAGTGCCGTGACGAAGCTCTCGTCGTCCTTGATGACGGCGCCGCCGCGGCTGGTCTTGCCGATGCAGCCGTGCACGCCGGGGAACACGTAGAACGCGCCTTCCGGCGAGTGGCAGTTGATGCCCGGCGCCTTGTTCAGCATGGACACCACGAGGTCGCGCCGGGTCTTGTACATGGCGACCATCTCGCCGATGAAGCCCTGAGGGCCGTTCAGCGCCTCGACGGCGGCGGCCTGGCTGACGCTGCTGGTGCTGGACGTGCTCTGCGACTGCAGCTTGTCCATCGCGCGCACCAGCCGCACGGGCGCGCCCGCGAAGCCGATGCGCCAGCCGGTCATCGCATAGGCCTTGCTGCACCCGTTCATCGTCACCGTGCGGTCGCGCAGCCGCGGCTCCACCTGGACGATGGTGGCCGCCTGGAAGCCGTCATAGACCAGCTTCTCGTAGATGTCGTCGGTGAACACCCACACGTCGGGGTGGCGCAGCAGCACATCGCAGATCGGGCGCAGCTCCTCCGCCGAGTAGGCGGCGCCCGTGGGATTGCAGGGGCTGTTCAGCATGAACCACTTGGTCCGGGGCGTGATCGCCGCCTCCAGGTCCTCGGCCCGCAGCTTGAAGCCGTTGTTCTGGCCGCAGGGCACGAACACCGGCGTGCCGTCGGCGAGCGAGACGATGTCGGGGTAGCTGACCCAGCACGGCGTCGGGATCACCGCCTCGTCGCCCGCGTTCATCGTGGCGACCATGGCGTTGAAGATCACCTGCTTGCCGCCGGTCGAGATGATGATCTCTTCCGGTGCGTAGTCGAGGCCGCTGTCCCGCTTGAACTTGTCGGCCGCGGCCTGGCGCAGCGCCTTGGTGCCGGCTACGTCGGTGTACTTGGTGTCGCCCGACTGGATGGCGCGGATCGCCGCGTCCTTGACGTTCTGCGGGGTGTCGAAATCCGGCTCCCCGGCCGACAGGCTGATCACGTCCCGCCCCTCGGCCTTCAACGCCCGCGCCTTGGTGGAGATGGCGATGGTCTGGCTCGGGCTGATCCGGTCCAGGCGTTCGGCGATGAGCTGCATGGAGTTCTACCAGTGTTGCGACCGCTGGACTTTATGCCTCCGCCCGCCCCGGCACAACCGCGCGCCCGGCCCTTTGTTGCAAAAGCCACGCGCCGCCCAGCGCCAGCGACACCACGGCGAGGATCACCGTCGCCAGCGCGTTCAGCTCCGGCGTGACGCCCAGGCGCAGCGCCGAGAACACCACCATCGGCAGCGTGCTGGCGCCCGGCCCCGACACGAAGGTCGCCACGACCAGGTCGTCGAGCGACAGCGTGAACGCCAGCAGCCAGCCGGACAGCAGCGCCGGTCCCAGCAGCGGCAGCGTCACCAGGGCGAACGCTGCCCAGGGCGACGCGCCGAGGTCCATCGCCGCGTCCTCCAGCTCGGAGCCTGCGTCGGCGAGCCGCGCCTCGATCACCACGGCGACGTAGGACAGGCTGACCGAGACGTGCGCCAGCGTGATGGTCAGCGCGCCGCGCCCGGCGGGCCAGCCGAGCGTCTGCTCCATCTGCACGAACAGCAGCAGCAGCGACAGCCCGACCAGCACGTCCGGCAGCACCAGCCGCGCCGACAGCAGGGCGGCGAACGCGCCCCGCCCCCGGAACCGCCCGAACCGCGCCAGCGCAAACCCGGCCAGCGTGCCCAGCGCCGTGGCCCCCGTCGCCGACAGCGCCGCGATGCGGAGCGACAGCAGCGCCGCCTCGATCAGCTTGTCGTCGGCCCACAGCGCCGCGTACCAGCGCAATGAGAAACCGGAGAGCACGGTGGTGAGCCGGTTCGGGTTGAAGCTCGTCGCCACCAGCAGCAGCACCGGCACGTACAGGAAGGCGTAGCCGAGCAGCAGGCACAGGTTGAGGAACCGGCCCCGCTTCATGGTTCCCGCCTCATCATCCGGGCCTCATTGCCGCGCCCGCAGCGCCACCATGGGCAGCAGCAGCGCCAGGAGCAGCGCGTTCGCCACCGTCGCCGCCATGGGCCAGTCGCGGTTGGAGAAGAACTCGTTCCACAGCGCCCGCCCGATGGTCTGCGCGCCGGGGCCGCCCAGCAGTTCCGGGATCACATACTCGCCCATCGCCGGGATGAACACGAGGGCGAGACCGGCGGCGATGCCGGGCACGGAGAGCGGCAGGGTGACGGTGCGGAAGGCGGTCCAGGGATCGGCGCCGAGGTCGGCGGCGGCCTCCTCCAGCGCCGGGTCGCGGCGGGACAGGCGGGCGTAGAGCGGCAGGATCATGAACGGCAGGTAGGCGTAGGTCACGCCGACATACATCGCGAAATCGGTGTAGAGCAGGCGCAATGCCGGCAGGCCCACGGCTTGCAGCGCCGCGTTGATCCAGCCCTCGTCGCGCAGCAGCCCGATCCAGGCGGTGATGCGGAGCAGGAACCCGGTCCAGAACGGCAGCATGACGCCGAGCAGCAGCAGCGGGCGCCAGCGGTCCGGGGCGCGCGCGATCGCCAGCGCCATGGGGTAGCCGATCAGCAGGCACAGCACGGACGACACCCCGGCCACCGCGAGGCTTTTCAGCGCGGCGTCCAGATAGAAGGCGTCGTCGGTCAGCATGGCGTAGTTGGCCGGGTCCGGCGACCGCAGCAGCGGGGTGTAGGGCGGCACGCCAGGGATGGACGTGGAAAAGGACAGCGCCGCCACGATCACCACCGGCAGCGCCACGAACAGCAGCAGCCAGAGCCAGACCGGGGCCAGCACGGCGGAGCGGTTCATTCCGGGAGCAGCACGCACGCCTCGGGCGGCCAGGACACCGCGACGGCGCTGCCGGGCGCCAGCAGCCCGGCGCCCACCCCGTCCCCGAGCGGCTGCGACACCAGCAGGGTGGCGCCCCCTTTCAGCCGCACGTGGTGGTCCATGGTGCCGCCGCGATAGGCGCTGTCCGTCACCGTGCCCGGCGCCGTGTTCACGCCTTGGGCCGCCCCGGGCGTGATCCGCAGGCGCTCCGGCCGCAGCGCCACGTG
>CAHJXG010000265.1 GCA_903644035.1 Rhodospirillales bacterium | reverse complement strand
GGCGCGATTGCCGTCGCCTATGTGGAGTTCGCCGGCTCCTACGAGGTCAGCACGGTGCTGGATTGGCGCGTGGTGCGCGACGCCGCCTCCGCCCGACAGTTCACCGACGCCCTCGACACGGCGCCGCGCTCGTTCTGGGGACGCACGAGCATCAGCGCCGGGATCGACCGGGCGATGCATCTGCTGGAGGAGAACGGGTTCGAGGCGCAGCGCCGGGTGATCGATGTGGCCGGGGACGGCACCAACAACTCGGGCCGCGAGGCCGCGGCGGCGCGGGACGACGCCGTGGCGGCAGGGGTCACGGTGAACGGGCTGGCGATCATCAACGAGCACCCGGTCAGCTACACCTACGCCCATGTGCAGCCGCCAGGCGGTCTGACGGAGTGGTACCGGCAGAACGTCACCGGCGGCCCTGGCAGCTTCGTGGTGGAGGTGCGGGAGTTCGCGACCTTTGGCGAGGCGATGACCCGCAAGCTGATCAACGAGATCGCCGCTTTGCCCATGACGCGCACGCCGCTTTAAGGGCGCCGCGACATCGCGGGGCCGCCGCGTCCTCACAAGACCGTGACTCCGCGAACCGGAGCCTCCCCCAGCCGTCATCTGGTCTCACCAGAAGTACGGACGGGCCTGGACCATGCAGTCGAACGAACGTGCCGAGGTGATCGCGGGGACCAAGCCGCTGAATGAGCTGACCGAGGTGATCCCGGTCATCGAGGAAATCCTGCGTATCGAGAAGCGTGAGTTCGAGAGCGGCCGGGTCGTGGTCCGTAAAACCGTGACCGAGCGGGACGAGGTGGCCGAGGTCCTGTTGCGGCAGCAGGATCTGATCGTGGAGCGGGTGCCTGTCGGACGCGCCGTGTCCGAAGCGCCGCAGACCCGGCAGGATGGCGACACGCTCATCGTGCCTATCCTGGAGGAGGTTTTGGTCGTTGAGAAACGGCTGATGCTTAAGGAAGAGCTGCACATCCGCAAGCATTCCAGCGAGCGGATCGAGCAACGCAACGTGCGCCTGCGCACCGAGCACGTCGAAATCGAACAAACCGGACGGATGTCGTCCGCAGAACAAATGATCCCCAAGAAGGAGATGCCCGCATGAGCGGTTCCTACATGAATGAGCCTGGTTCGACGAGCCTGAACCAGAATGCGGCCCACGAGACCGGGCTTTATGATCCGTCTCTCCATGACAACCAGATCGTCGCGCTCTATGAAACGCGGGCCAGCGCCGACGCCGCGCGCGAGAAGCTCGTGGCGTCCGGCGTGGACAGCGGCGCCGTGCAGGTGATGGACAAGGACGCCGACCGGATGGCCGGCGGCGTTGACTACGAGGCGGGCAACCAGGGCCTGTGGGGCTCGATCAAGAGCCTGTTCATGCCGGATGAGGATGCGCACGCCTACAGCCACGCGGTGGGCGCCGGGCACGCCATGGTCGTGGTGACGCCGAACGCGACCACGAACCGCAACCACATCATCGAAGTCCTGGAGAGCACCAACCCGCTGGACTTCGACGCGAAGCTCGAGGAGTGGCGTCAGTCCGGCTACAACTATGCCCCCGGCACCGCGACGGCCGGCACGGCAGGGGTGGCCAGCACGGCGGCGACGGGCGGTGCGGCTTTGGTGGGCACGGCGACGACCAGCGCGACCGCGCCCGTCAGCACGGCGCGCGCAGGCGATGCCGAGACGATCAAGGTGATGGAGGAGCGGCTGCGGGTCGGCAAGCGTGAGGTGGCCGGTGGTGCCGTCCGCGTGCGAAGCTATGTCGTCGAGCGTCCGGTCGAGGAGCAGGTGCGCCTGCACGAGGAGCGGGTCTCGATCGAGCGCCATCCGGTGGACCGCGCCGTCACCGGTGCCGACGCCGCGGCGTTCCAGGAGCGCACCATCGAGGCGCGCGCGACGAGCGAGGAGGCCGTGGTCGGCAAGGAGGCGCGCGTGGTCGAGGAGATCGGCCTGCGCAAGGAGGCGTCCGACCGGACCGAGACCATCCGCGACACCGTCCGCAGCACCAAGGTCGAAGTGGAGGACGGCGCCAAGGCCGTGCCGGATGTGGCCACCACGACCAGCACGACGAGCAAGACGCCCGGCACCCTGGGCACCGGCGGCACGACGCCGAACTCGACCCCGGGCGCCACGACAAGCGGCATGAACACGCCGCGCAAGTAGCCGGGAGTCACGGCTGAACCAGGGGGAGGCATCAGCCTCCCCCTTTTTCATGGGCACCGCGTATGCGTTGGACAGCGTTGGCGTTGATCGTGGGACTGCTCGGCTGCGGCGAGGCGCTGCCGGTGGATGGCTTTCGCCCGACGGCGCCGGGCATCGATCCCCTGCGGTTCTTCACCGGCCATGTCGTTTCGTGGGGCGTGCTGGAGGACCGTTCCGGTCAGCCGACGAGCATCGTCACCACGGACTGCGTGGGAACGATGGAGGACGGCGTGCTGCGCATGACCCAGCGGCTGACCATCGGCCAGGATGCGCCGGTGACGCGCCTCTGGCAGATGCGGCGCGCCGGACCCGGCCGATATGAGGCGACGGCCAACGACATGGTGGGCACGGCGGTCGGCGAGGCCGCCGGCCGGGCCTTCCATTGGACCTGGACCCTGGCGACGTCGCCGGGCAATTCCCTGAGAAACGTCACGATGGACCAGTGGTGGTATCAGCTCGACGACGGGTCGATGCTGAACCGGACCACCATCCGCAAGTTCGGCGCCATCCTGGCCGAGGTCTCGGAACACTTCGCCCACGTCCCGTGACCGCGTGCCCGCCTGTAACCCATGCGCGAGCACGCAAACCGGGACGGCGCCGGTGCATTGAAGCCTGAGATCGGATCTGGAGACACAAAGAATGCTGACGTCAGTGATGCGCTCGTTAGGCGAAGCGTTGCGGCCGGTGCGGCCCGGCGTGGCCATGCTGTCGAGCGGGAAGTTCTCGGGGTTCCTGGGCCATGCCATCACGGTCAGCAGCCCCGCCTTCACCGACGGCCAGCCGATGCCGGTGCGCTTCACCCAGGATGGTGAGAACCTCAGCCCGCCTCTGCGATGGGAGGGCCTGCCGGCGCAGACGCAATCCACGGTCCTGCTGGTGGAGGACGCCGACATCCCGCTGCCCCGGCCGCTGGTTCACCTGATCGTGCACTCCATCCCGCCGGACAAGACCGAGTTCGCCGAGGGCGAGATCCCGTTGCGGCTGACCGGAGCGGCGTCTGACGGCTGGTCATGCGGGCGCAACGCCTTGGGACGGCCGGGCTGGACGGCGCCGACGCCGCCGCCGGGCCACGGGCCGCACCGCTATGCGTTCCAGGTCTTTGCCCTGGATGCGCGGCCGCGGTTCGCCTACCCGCCGGGACGCGCGATGCTGCTGCGGACCATCCGCCCGCATCTGCTCGCGCAGGGCCGGCTGATCGGGACCTACGAGCGCCGGTGAGCCGCGGAGATCGGTGAGGCCCTAGAACACCGGCAACTCAGGAAACGGTGTGCCGAACCATTTGCGGTGCAGGACGTCGAGTTCGCCGTTGTTCTTGACGTAGTAGATGAACGTGTTGACCCACTGGTGAAGGTTGAACTGGTTCGCCCGCATCGTGATGCCGTTCGGCTGGCGCAGGAGGATGAACTTCTTGTCGATGTTCGCGCCAGGATTCTGCTTCATCACGCCGTCGAAGGTGATGCCGGTCTCGGCCATGGCGTCCACTTGGCCGGTCAGTAGCGCCTGGTAGGTGCTGGGCGTGTCGTCGAACCGCAGCATACGGGCGTTGCTGCCCAAGGCTCCCGTCAGGATCACGTCCTGCACCGTGCCGCGCGGCACGCCGACGCGGAGGCCCTTCAGGTCGTCGATCTTGCCGATCGCCTTGTCCTTGGGACCATAGACCGTGTTCTCGATGGCGCTGTAGGGGATGCTGAACATCACCTGCTTGGCCCGCTCGGGCGTGATGCCGAAGGTCGCGACGATCACGTCGACCTTGTTGGTCACCAGGAACGGAATGCGGTTCGGCGCGGTCAGCTGCACCAGGTTGGCCTTCACGCCCATGTACTTGGCGAGCAGCCTCGCCACCTCGATGTCGTAGCCGTCCGGCTCCTGCTTGTCGTTCAGCGAGGCGTAGGGCGGCAGGTCAATCAGCACGCCGATGTTGATCGTGCCGCGGCTGACGATCTCATCCACCGTCTGCGCCCGGGCACGCGGGATGCCCAGCAGGAAGCCGATCGAGAGCGCCGCCAGCGCCACGATGACGTGGACAATCCGAAGCCGCATCGTTTTCCTCCTTTGGACCGCACAAAGCCGGCCTATTGTTTGAACGCTACCGGCTGGTAAGCGCGGGCAAGCCGGACCTCAAGCCGCCGGCTCGCCAGCGTCAACGGCCAGCAAAGCAGGAAGTAGATCAGCGCGACAGAGCCGAATATCGCAAATGGACGGAATGTCGCATTATTAAGAAGCTGCCCGGCCCGCGTCAGCTCCACGAAGCCGATCACCGCCGCGAGCGAGGTGCTTTTTACCAGGTTCACCAGGAAGCCCACGGTCGGCGCCGTCGCCACGCGCAGGGCCTGGGGGGCCACCACCCGCAGCATCCGCGGGCCGTAGCCGAGGCCGAGCGC
>CAHJXG010000264.1 GCA_903644035.1 Rhodospirillales bacterium | reverse complement strand
CGCCAGGGCGCCCGGCGCCGCCGCCTGGATCAGCAGGAACGCGTCCCACAGCGTGGCACCGAACAGGCTGCGGCTGCCCGGGCCGTACTTGCCCTCGTAGGCCCGCACGTAGGCGAGGGCCGGGGCCTTCACCGGGTTTTCGTCCGGAAGCTGCTCGGCGACCAGGACGGGGACGGCGCTGAACATCGTGCCGTCCAGCGCCTTGCCGCCAATCCGCAGCGTGTCCGGCCCGGCGATCCCCTGCACGGCGTAGATCGGCCCGGCGTAGCCGCGCGCGCGCAGCTCGAGGATCGGCATCGCCGCCGGGGCGCTGCTGGCGGCGACGAACACCGCGTCGGGCCGGGCCGCCAGCAGCCGGAGCACCTGCGGCACGACGCTCTGGTCGCCGGGGTTGTAGCGGAGTTCCGCGACGGTGCGGATGCCGCGCGACGACGCCTCCGCGTCCAGCGCCGCGATGTAGCCGTCGCCGAGGCTGGTGGCGAACCCGATGTGGCCCAACGCCTTGCGGCCGGTCCGGGCCATGTGGTCGGCCAGCTGCGCCGCCGCGATCCGCTCGCCGGGGATCGGCTTGAAGGCCCAGCGCCGGGTCCCCTCAGGCGGCTCGATCACAGCGCTCGACCCAGCCAGGCTGATGGTCGGCACGCCCGCCGCGGCGATCACCTCCAGGATGGCGAGCGAGGCCGGCGTCGCGGAGGCGCCCAGGATCGCATCGACATGCTCCTCGTCGATCATCTTGCGCGCCGCGCGCACGGCGGCCGTCGTGTCGGTCGCGTCGTCCAGCACCACCCAGCGCACCGTCTGGCCGGCGATGGCCTTCGGCAGCAGCTCGATGGTGTTCCGCTCCGGGATGCCCAGCCCGGCGCCCGGGCCGGTGAGGGACAGCAGCGCCCCCAGGGTGACATCCGCCCGCGCCGGGGCGGCGCCCGCGGCCAGCAGGGCGATCAGCAAGGGTGCCAGGGTGCGACGCATCTGCAACGGGTTCCTCGGGCCAGCAAAGGCTGACATCCTGGCGGCGATCTGCCGGCAAACCCGTGTTGCATGGGTTGGGGCACCGGCACAATGACCCAGGCCCGGTCCGGGGCGGCCCGGCGATGATCACGAGGGATCACGGCGCCGTGCCGCCGCGGCCGGGCCGGTAACCCTTCCTTAAGGGCCGCCCCGCTATCCTCAGACGTGCGCCGGCCTGGACAGTCCCGGCCGCGGGGAACGGGTGCGGCGGACACATCATGCGGAACTGGTCAGGCGCGATTCTGGGAATGACTGCGGCCGGCGTGCTGTCGGGCCTGATCGGCCTTGGCGCCGCCAGCGGGACGGCAAGCGCGCAGGCGCCCTCGTTGCGGGACGCCTACAGGCGCCCGACGGAGATCCCCTTCCCCGCCAGCAACCCGTACACGCCGGAGAAGGCGGCGCTGGGCAAGGCGCTGTTCTTCGAGCCGCGGCTGTCCGGGGCCGAGAACATGACCTGCTCGTCCTGCCACAATCCCTCCTTCGGCTGGGAAGCGCGCACGGAGACCTCGGTCGGCGCCCAGAACACGCGCCTCGCCCGCCACGCGCCCACCATCCTCGACACCGCCTGGGTCGGCCCGTTCTTCTGGGACGGGCGGGCGCCGACGGCGGAGGAGCAGGCCAAGGGGCCGATCCAGGCCCCGGTCGAGATGAACCTGCCGCTGGACCAGGCGGTGGCCCGCCTTCGCGCCGTCCCGGGCTACCGCACGCGCTTCGACCGCATCTTCCCTGGCCAGGGCGTCACGGCGGACACCATCGTCGCCGCCATCGCCACGTTCGAGCGGACGGTGGTGTCCTCCTACGCCCCGTTCGACGCCTGGGTGGACGGGGACGAGGCGGCGATCTCCCCCGAGGCGAAGCGCGGCTTCGGCCTGTTCACCGGCGCCGCGGGCTGCTCGGGCTGCCACAGCGGCTGGAACTTCACCGACAACCGGTTCCACGACATCGGCACCGCCCGATCCGACCTGGGCCGCGGCGCGCTGGAGCCGGGCAACCCCCTGGCCCAGTACGCCTTCAAGACGCCGTCGCTGCGGGACGCGGCGCAGCGCTCGCCCTACATGCACAACGGGATGTACGCGTCGCTGGACGCGGTGGTCGCGCACTACGTCGGCGGCGGCATCGACCGTCCGTCCCGGTCCCCGCTGATGCGCCCCGTCTCGCTGAACCCTTCGGAGTTCCGGGACCTCGTCACGTTCCTGGGCACGCTGACCGGCGCCAAGCAGGCCGTCACGCTTCCCGTGCTGCCGAACTAGGAGCGTCCCCATGCCGATCCTCCATCGCGTCCTCCTGGCCTTCTGCGTCGTGATCGCCATCGGCGCCGCGCAGAGCGCCATCACGGTCCGCAACCTGCGGCTGCTGTCTGCCGGGCTGGACTCGGCGACCTCGGTGCCGATCACGCAGGTGGATGCGGCCTGGCGGGCCTGGGATGCGTTCCGGACCGCGGGCACGGCCCTGTCGGACGTGCTGGACGGCATCCAAGACCAACCGGACGCCGCGGCCATCGCCCGGTTCCGGGAGGCGGCGGAGCCGATCGACCGTGAGCTGGCGCGCGCCCTGCCGGCCGGCGCCAGGACAGACGGCGCCGCTGCCCGCCTCCCCGGGCTTGTGGCGCAATGGAAAGCCGCGGCGCTGACGCTGCTGGGCGAAGGCGCCGCGACGGCGATCCCCGCGCCCCACGTCATGGAGCGGCAGGAGCGGGAGGTGCGCGGCACCCTGCAGGAGGTGATCGCCTCCGCCCGCGCCCAGGCGGACGCCGCCCGGCAGGCGATGGACCAGCAGGCGGCGGAGACGGAGCGGCTGGCCGTCGGCTTCGCCCTGGTGGCACTGCTGGTCGGGCTGGGCGTCGCCATCCCGTTCGCCCTGGCGCTGACCCGGCCGCTGCGCCGCCTGCAGGACCGCATGATCGCCATGATGGAGGGCGACCTGGCCTCCGCGATCCCGAGCGGCGCCCGCTCCGACGAGGTCGGCGGGATCGCCCGCGCTCTGCACATCGTCCGGGACCGGCTGGCCGAGCGCAACCGCCTGCAGGAAGAGGCGGCGGTGATCCACCGCGACGCGGCGGAGCGGCTGCGCGCGACGGAGGCGGCCTTCGTCGCGGCCGGCCAGGACCAGGCCGAGGTGGTGCGGCTGCTGGGCCAGGCGCTGTATGCCATCGCCGAGGGCGACCTGACGGCGCGCATCCCGGCCACCATCCCGGACCAGTACGCGAAGCTCGGCACGGACTTCAACACGGCGGTCGAGAGCATCCAGTCCACGGTGTCCGCCGTCGCGGCGACCACGCACCAGCTCCGCGCCGGGTCGGAACGCCTCTCGGCGGCGGCGGCGGACCTGTCCGAGCGGTCGGAGACGCAGGCGGCGCGGCTGCGGGAGACGACGGTCTCGCTGCACACCGTCAGCGACGCCATCCGCGGCTCTGCTGCGACCACGCGCCAGGCCAGCAAGGCGGTGTCCGCCGCCAACGGGGATGCGGACCGCGCCGGGGCGACGATGCAGACCGCCGCGGAGGCCATGGCGCGGATCGCGCAGTCCTCGGCCCAGATCACCCGCATCATCGCCGTGATCGAGGAGATCGCGTTCCAGACCAACATCCTGGCGCTGAACGCCGCCGTGGAGGCGGCGCGGGCGGGAGAGGAGGGCCGGGGCTTCAAGATCGTGGCCGCCGAGGTGCGCGCGCTGGCGGGACGGGCCGGGGAGGCCGCCAAGGAGATCGCCGGGCTGATCGGCAAGACCTCCACCGACGTGAGCGCGGGCGTCAAGCTGATCGGCGACACCGGCGAGGCCATCAGCGTCATCATGGGCCGGGTCGCGGAGATCGACGGGCTGGTCGCCTCCGCCGCCACGGCCGCCGAGAGCCAGGCGGACCACTTGAAGACCGTCGTGGCCGCGGTGTCGGATGCGGACCGGGCGACGCAGCAGAACGTCCGCATGGGCGAGCAGTCGGCCGCGTCGGTCCAAGGCGTCCATGACCAGGCGGCGGTCCTCGCCGGGCTGGTCGGCCAGTTCCGGCTTGGCGGCGGCCCGGTCAGGACAGGAAGCCAGCCCGGCGTCCCGGTCCGGCGGCGCGTGGCGGAACCGGTCGGCATGGCGTGACAGCAGCCCCGGAGCCGCCCATCTCGCCACATTGTTCAATGAGAGCTAACCTGGCGCAGGGACCGGATGGGAGGGTGGCTTGGCGGCGCAGGACTACGAAACGTTGGACGGGCGGTTCTCGCGGCTGTTCAACCCGACCGCCCACGTGCACAAGCTCTGCACGGGGTGCCAGTGGGCCGAGGGGCCGGCCTACTTCCCGGCCAGCCGCGGCCTCGTATGGTCCGACATCCCGGCCAACCGGCTGATGCGCTACGACGAGGGCACCGGGCACGCCGGGCCGTTCAGGCAGCCGTCCGGGAACGCCAACGGCAACACGGTGGATCGGCAGGGCCGGCTCGTGACCTGCGAGCATGGCGGGCGCCGGGTCAGCCGGACCGAGCATGACGGCAGCATCGTCGCCTTGGCCGAACGCTACGACGGCAAGCGGCTGAACAGCCCCAACGACGTCGTCGTGAAAAGCGACGGAAGCATATGGTTCACCGACCCGACTTACGGCATCGACAGCGACTACGAGGGCGACCGCGCCGAGAGCGAGATCGGCGCCTCCTACGTCTACCGCATCGACCCGGCGACCGGCGCGCTCACCGTGGTCGCGGACGATTTCGTGAAGCCGAACGGGCTGGCCTTCTCGCCGGACGAGCGGCTGCTCTACGTCGTCGACACCGGGCGCACCCACGGCGCGCATTTTCCGGCGCACATGCGGGTGTTCGACGTGCGGGATGACGGGACGCTCGCGAACGGGCGGGAGTTCGCCGCCTGCACCGCCGGGCTGTTCGACGGGTTCCGCCTCGACGAGGCCGGCCGCATCTGGACCAGCGCCGCGGACGGCGTGCACTGCTACGACCCCGACGGCACCCTGATCGGCAAGGTCCGGGTGCCGGAGGGTGTGGCCAACGTGTGCTTCGGCGGTCCCAAGCGGAACCGCCTGTATGTCTGCGCCACGACCTCGCTCTATGCGGTGTACCTGTTCACCAACGGCGCGCGGACGTTCTGACGGGTCAGGTCTCGCCGGCCTCCCGGCCATACAGCAGGAGCAGCGCCAGGATGATGACGCCGTAGATGATGCTGCGGCCGTATTCCGGCATGTTCAGCGCCATCAGCACGCTGACCAGCGTCACCAGGCTGATGGTGCCGGCGGCGACGCCGACGTAGTGGCCGCGCCCGCCGAGGATCGCGACGCCCCCGATCACGACGGCCGCGATGGACTGGAACAGGTAGGGGTCGCCCATGCCGAGCGCCGCCTGCCCGCCGAAGCCGACCAGCATGACGCCCGCAAGCGCCGAGAACAGCCCGCTCAGCGCATAGAGCGCCACGGTGACGGCGGACACGTTGATGCCCGAAAGATAGCTGGCCCGCGCGCTGGTGCCGATGGCATAGGTGCGCCGGCCGAACCCGGTCAGGCTGAGTACAGCCGACACCGCCGCCGCGACGGCGACCCACAGCCAGAGCGCCGCGGGCACCCCGAGCAGCGAGGCGTGCACCGCCGCCCGCACCACCGGCGGGGCGTAGGACGCGCAAGATCCGCAGGTCATGCCGCCGCTGAGGCCGAGCGTCAGGCCCTGCATGATGCCGTTCATCGCCAGCGTCATCACGACGGCGGGCACGTTGAACAGGGCGACGCCCACGCCGCTCAGCGCGCCCACGCCCAGGCCCATGCCCAGCGTGAGCACGAGCGCATAGGCTGCCCGCCCGTCCTGGCCCAGGGAGGACGTGACCATCAGGATCGCCGCCGCGTTCAGCACCCAGGGCACCGACAGGTCGATGCCGCCGATCAGCACCACGAACATCTGCCCGGCCGCCACCAGGCCCACGAAGGACGCGACGACGAGCACGGCGGAGACGCTTCCAGGACTGGCGAAGCCCGGCCGGACCAGCGCACCCAGCGCGAACAGCAGCACGGCCGCGAGCGCCGCGTAGGCGATGCGCCGCCGATCCTGGGTGAGAACGGCGGACACGCGCCCGCCCAGGCCGGACTTGGTGTCGGGATCGGCCATCATCGCCTCCGCAGCAGCCGGCCGATCAGGCTGGCCAGGAGCACGGCCGCGACCAGGAACAGCCCTTCGTAGAAGGATTGGTACAAGGGATCGATATGGGCGAAGAATAGGATGTTCACGATCATGGTCGTGACGAAGGCGCCCATGATCGCGCCGACCGCGCTGCCGCGCCCGCCGAACAGGCTCACGCCGCCCAGCACCACGGCGACGATGGAGGCCAGGGTGTAGCCGTTGCCGGTCGTGGCGTCGCCCGCCGTCGCGTTGGCGGCGAGGAACAGCCCGGCCATGGCGGAGCAGGTCCCGGCCAGCATGTAGGTCAGCAGCTTGGTCCGCCGGGGGTCGATGCCGTTCGCCGCCGCCGCGCCCTCGTCGTTGCCGATGGCATAGAGGCCGACACCCAGCCGGGTCCGCCGCAGCCCCCACCACAGCAGCGCCAGCAGCGCCACATAGGCCAGGGACGCCGGCCCGGACGGGTTGGCCAGCGCCGCCGTGTAGCCCTCCGGCACCTGCCCGCCCGGCTGCGGCAGCACCCGGATCGCCAGGCCCTGGAAGATGGACAGGGTCGCAAGCGTCACCAGGATCGGCTGCAGCCGCCCGTAGGCCACCAGCACGCCGTTGAGCAGCCCGCACGCCGCGCCGATCAGCAGCACCAGCAGCGAGCCGCCGACCATGCCGGCCACCGTGTCGCCCAGGCTGACGGCGGCGACCGCGTTCGTGAGGTCGAGCACGCCGCCCACGGACAGGTCGATGCCGCGGGTCAGCACCACCAGCGTCTGCGCGACGGCCGCGAGCACGAGCGGCATGGTGTTGTTGACGGCCGACGTCAGCTCGAACTCGCCGGGCAGCGTGCCCTGCGCGCCGTAGAAGACGCCGCAATAGATTGCAAGGCTCGACGCGAGCATGGCGGCCGCCAGCACGAAGCCCAGGTTCTGCGCGAGGGCATGGGCGAGCCGTGGCCGCCGGGCGCGGACGGGCGGGGCGTCAGGCGGCATCGCGCACCGCGGCCGACACGACATGCTCGGCCGTGATGCCCGGCGCCCGGAGTTCCGCGACCACCCGGCCCTCCCGCATCACCAGGACGCGGTGGCACAGATGCGCCAGCTCCTCCGCGTCGCTGGAGTAGAACAGGATCGACCGGCCCTCCGCCGCGAGGCGCATCATTAGCTCGTAGATCTCATGCTTGGTGGCGACATCGACGCCGCGCGTCACGTCGTACAGCAGCAGCACCCGCGGCTCCGTCAGCAGCCAGCGCCCGAGCAGCACCTTCTGCTGGTTGCCGCCGCTGAGCGCGCCGACCCGGGTGGCGAGGCTCGCGGTCCGCACCTTGAGGCGAGCGGCCTCCGTCTGCGCCAGGCGCTGCTCCAGCCCGCGCCGCAGCACGCCCAGGCGGCAGAGGGGACGCAGCATCGCGAGGGTCATGTTGTCCCGCACGCTCATGGACAGCAGCAGCCCCTCGGTCTTGCGATCCTCCGGCACCAGCGCGATGCCGGCGCGGCCCACGGCATCGCGCGGGCTGCGCAGGCGGACCGGCCGGCCGGCCAGCAGCACCTGCCC
>CAHJXG010000263.1 GCA_903644035.1 Rhodospirillales bacterium | reverse complement strand
CTCCAGCGCGTCAGCCCGGCGCCCGACCAGCGCCACGGTCCATCCCGCCTGCATCAGCGCCACCGCCGAGGCGCGCCCCACGCCGCTGCCGGCGCCCGTCACCAGCGCGATCTTTCCCATGCCCGAAGCCTCCCTGATCCGATTGCGCCCACCCTGTCACGAAGCCCGGCGCCGGGCCAGAGAGGCACGGCCCGGCCGGTCTCCCGGACGAGCGCAGCTCAGGCGGCGTTGAGGGCCGGATCAGGGCCGGGCGAGGTCGATCTCGAAGCGCAGATGGCCGGCCTTGATCGACTGGAGCAGGCTGTCATACAGCTCCATGCCCGCGTAGTCGTCGCTTGCCGTCAGCGTGATCTCGACCGCAGGTCCCCGGCGCCGAAGGGCGATGCGATAGCCGTCGGTCGCGGCCTGCGGCGCGGCGCTTGCCGCCTGGGCGGGCTGAATGGGTCCGTCGCCGCCATCGTGCTGCGTCACTTGCGATGTGCTCCAAAGGCCCCAGCCGGTGGGAGTGGCAGGCAGGCATAACAGGCTTCGAATCTCTATGCCAACAAAACCTGACGTCCTGGACCCTTGGGACCGGTCGGCTGGCACGACGGCCCGCCACGGGTCCGGCCACAGCGCCGCCTCATGCCGCCTGCGGCTCCTCCTCCTCCAGCACCTGCTCGGTCTCCGGCGACTCCAGCTGCCAGGGCACGACCAGGACGGAGACATCGGGTCCGCCATGGCGCAGCACCTGGGTGCGCAGCCGCTGCGCGCGTTGGGTGTGCAGGGCGGCCTCCCACCAGCGTCCGCCGGCCAGCTCGCTCATCACCACGATGACGGGGCGGCCGGGGCAGCGCCGCTGCAGCGCCGTCACCTCCCGCAGCAGGGGCGCCAGCACGCTGCGATACGGCGAAGGCTCGATCACCAGGCGCGGCGCGGGCAGGCCGGCGGCCGTCGCCGGCTGCTGCACGAAGCGGGACCATTCCCCGCGCAGCCGCGTCTCGTGCTCCGCGGCGTCGGGTCCCTCCAGGTCCGTCAGGTGCAGCGCCACCACGTCGGGCGACAGGGATGCCGCGACCTGCACGGCGCGCTGGGCCATGCGGTCCCAGCGCTCCAGCGGGATCAGGGCGCAGGGCGGCGCGTGGTCGCGCAGGTCCATGCTCCGCTTGCTGCCGCCGAGCACCTGGCGCTCCAGGTCGCGGTAGTAGCGCCGGGTCAGCCGCAGCAGCAGGAAGGTGAGCGGGATGATCACCAGGGTCAGCCACGCGCCCTCGGCGAACTTTGCGACCAGGATGATGGCGAGCGCCGCCCCGGTCGAGAGCGCCCCCAGCCCGTTGATTCCGAAGCGCGCCCGGTCGGCGTGGCCGCGGCCCTCGCGCCGCCAGTGCGCCGCCATGCCGGCCTGGCTGAGCGTGAACGACAGGAAGGCGCCCACCGCGAACAGCGGGATCAGCCGGTCGGTGATGCCGCGGAACGCGACGAGCAGCGCCCCGGCGCCGGCCGCGAGGAACAGCAGGCCCACGGTGTACACCAGCCGCCGTCCCGGCAGGGCGAACGCCTTCGGGAGGTAGCCGTCGCTCGCCACCTGCCGGCAGAGCCGGGGGAAGCCGACGAAGCTGGTGTTGGCGGACAGGCACAGCACGGCCAGCACGCTGCCGATGGTGAGATAGTACACCCAGCCCCGCCCCCACACCGCCGCGACCAGCTGCGACAGCACGCTCTGGTAGCCGTCCGCCGACTGGTCCATCGCCGCCACGCCGTAGCCGCGGGCCAGGTGGGCGATGCCGAGCAGCAGCAGCCCGAGCACCAGGCAGATGGCGGCAAGCGTGCGCCGGGCGTGCTTCACCGTCGGGTCCTTGAACGCGCCGACGCCGTTGCTCACCGCCTCCACCCCGGTCATCGCCGTGCACCCGGCGGCGAACGCGCGCAGCAGCAGCCACAGGGTCAGGACCCTGGTGGCCTCCGCGTGGCCCGGCGGCGCCGCCACGGGCTGCGGCTCGCCGCCAGCCGTCCAGGCCGCCCAGACGCCCGCGGCCAGGATGAAGGCGAGGCTCGCGATGAACAGGTATGTCGGCACCGCGAGCGCCAGGCCGGACTCCTTGGTGCCGCGCAGGTTGATGACGGTGATGGCCGCCAGCACGGCCAGGCACAGCGTCAGGGTGTACGGGTGCAGGCCCGGCACCGCGGAGGTGAGCGCCCCGATGCCCGCCGAGATGCCGACGGCCACGTTCAGCATGTAATCCACCATCAGCGCCGCCGCCGCCAGCAGCCCGGCGTCGTGCCCCAGGTTCTCCCGCGCCACCGTGTAGGAGCCGCCGTTGCTCGGGTAGGCGGCGATGGTCTGCCAGTACGACAGGAACAGGACGGCGAGCAGCGCCAGGATGGCCCAGGTGATCGGCTGCACGGCGGCCAGCCCGGCCGTGCCGGTGACGGCCAGCACCGTCAGCATCGCCTCCGGCCCGTAGGAGGCCGAGCCGAGGCCGTCGAGGCCCATCGCGGGCACGCCCTCGAACACGCCGATCTTGCGGCCCTCGGCCTCCCGGTTGGCAAGGCGGCGGCCGAGCAGCAGGCTGGTCAGGGACATGCGGGCCTCATGGGACGGGTCGTTCCGGCAACGATCATCCGCGCCCCAACGCGCCAGCCTGCGCTTTGGTTGTCCCCGGTCCGTTCCGCCTGCCGCTGCTCCGTGGCCTGTCAGCCGATGCGGGCGTAGTCCAGGCGGCGGGCCAGCCAGCAGCCGACCTCGACGCCCGCCGCGCGGCCCGCCCCGTCGCGCCGG
>CAHJXG010000262.1 GCA_903644035.1 Rhodospirillales bacterium | reverse complement strand
CGGCGCCCACCACCACCACGCGGCGCGGACGGCCCGCGGGCGCCAGGTCCGGCCATTCCACCTCCCGCCCGGTACGGGGCGTGCCGACGCAGCTGATGGGCTTGCCACGGTGCAGCCGGCCGAAACAGGCCTGTTGGCAGCCGACGCAGGGGCTGGCGGCGACGCCTTCGCGCGCCTTGCGCGGCAGATGCGGGTCGGCGATCAGCGCGCGGCACATGCCCACCATGTCGGCCGCGCCGCTTGCCAGCACGCGCTCCCCGACATCCGCGTTGCGGATGCGGGTGCCATGGATGATCGGAACCCCCGCGACCTCCCGCAGCCCATGCGCCAGGTGGACGAACGGGGCATCCGGCAGGCCCATCGGCGGCTCGTGCAGCATGTTGGACACGATGTCGCCGTCGTTGCCCGCGCTCACGTCCACGAAGTCCAGGGCGCCGGCCGCAACCAGCATTGGCACGATGCGGCGCGTGTCCGGCAGGCCGAAGCCACCCTCGGTCAGCTCGTCGCCGCTGATGCGGATGCCCAGCGGCACGCCGGGGCCGATCGCGTCGCGCACGGCCGCGAGCACCTCGGACGGAAACCGTGCCCGGTTTTCGAGGGAGCCGCCGTATTCGTCGGTGCGGTGGTTGCTGACGGGCGACAGGAACTGGTGCAGCAGCAGGCCGTGGCCGCAATGCACCTCGATCCCGTCAAGGCCTGCCTCCATGTTGCGCCGGGCGGCGTCGCGGTAGGCGGCGACCAGGACGCCCATCTCGGTCCGCGTCATGGCGTGCGCGACCTCGCCGTATTTCTGGTCATGCACGGCGGAGGCGGACCAGAGCGGAAAGGGCCGTGCGCTGGACGCGAGGCCCATGTGCGACAGGTAGCCGAAGATCCGGGCGCCATGGGCCTGGACGGCCCGGGCGATGCGCGCGAGGCCTGGGATGATGCCGTCGTCGTAGTTGCACAGCAGGTTCGTGATGCCGGGCGACGTCGGGTGGATCTGCTGCGACCCGAGCATGATCAGCCCGACCTCGCCCAACGCCCGTTCGGCGTAGTACGCGACCTGCCGGTCGTCGGGCTTGAAGTCCCGGCCCATGCCGGTTCCGTGCCCCGTGAGGCAGATCCGGTTGCGGATGTGGACGGACCCGATCTGGATCGGGCTGAGCAGGCGCGGGTGGGGCATGGCCGCAGACGGTAGGGGAGCGTTCGGCTGCGTCAATCGGGATCGTGCTGGGCGCGTCAGTCGGGATCGTGCGGCGGATTGACCGGCGACCCCTGGCGCACCGAAGATCGGGGCCGGACCTTGGCCGGAAAGGAATAGCGGATGTCAGGCCGCACGAGCGCAGCGACCCTTCGTCCGGCCTACGACGTGGCCGTGGTCGGCGGGGGCATCGTCGGGGCCGCCACCGCCTATCACCTGGCCGGCCTGGGCGCGAGGACGGCGCTGCTGGAGCGCGGCCGGTTCGGCACGGAGGCATCGGGCCGCAACGCCGGCACCCTGAACCTCATCAACGACCGCGCGACCCGGTTCGATGGCCTGCCGCTTCGGATCCGGTCGATCGAGCGCTGGCGGGGCCTGTCACAGGAGCTGGATGTCGACCTTGAGATTGACATCGGCAAGGGCACGCTGCTGGTGGCCGAGGAGGAGGCCGAAATCCCGCGGCTGCGCGAGCTGATGGCCGGCCACCAGGCCCATGGCATTCGAATCGATTGGCTGGACGGCGGTGAGTTGCGGGCCTTCGCACCCTACCTCGCGCCTGGTCTTCCGGCCGCCATCTTCTGCCCGGTAGGCGGACTGGCCAACCCGCGGCAGGCAGGCTCGGCGTTTGCGGCGGCCGCATCCCGGCGCGGTGCCGTCCTGATGAGCGGGACGGAGGTGACCTCCATCCGGCCTTCGCCCGGCGGCGGCTACACCTGCGACACGTCGGGAGACCCGGTGCAGGCCGCCGCCGTGGTGATCGCCGCCGGGCCTTGGAGCGCCCTGCTGCTCCGGGATCTCGGCGTGACGCTGCCGATCCGGGTCCGCTATTTCCAGGCTGCCGCGACGGCGCCCGCGGCGCCGTTCATCCGTCACGGACTGCGCCGGGTGGCAGGCATGCTGACGTTGAAGCAGAACGGTGCCGGCGTTTGCATCCTGGGTGGAGGCTGGACGGGCGTCAGCGCCTTTCCGGCGCACGGACAGGTTTCTGTGGAGGCGCTTGAGGGCAACCGGGCCGTCGCGGCCAGGCTGGTACCCGCCTTCGCCGGGCTGGTCGTGGAGCGGAGCTGGGCGGGGTATGACGGTTCCAGCCTGGACGGGCTGCCGATCCTGGACGAAGTCCCGTGCTGGCCCGGTGTCCTGGTCTCGACCGGGGCGAACACGGGCTTCTCTGACGGGCCGATATTGGGCGAGCTGGGCGCGCAGAAGCTGCTCGGCCTGCCGAGCAGCCATGACGTCCAGCCGTTCGCGCTGTCCCGCTTCGACGCGCCTCCGTCCGCGTAGCCTGGCTGGCTGAAGCCGTTTCCGGACGTGGCGGGCCGCAAAGCGCGGCGGAGACGCCGGCCACGGCCGGTCCGCCCGTCAGGCCGACACCCACGCGGTCCAGCGTTCCAGCGCCTGGGCGCGGTTTGCGGCGAGCCAATCGGCGTCCACCTTGATGATGCTGGACATCTCCTCGGCCGTCGTGACCAGCTCCTTCTTCTCGTCGGCGGTCAGCAGGCCGCTGCTGGCCTTGTTCGGCGTGGCGTAGCCGATCTCGCGCGCGAAGCGGGCGTGGCTCTCGGGGTTCGACATGTAGAAGTTGATGAAGGCGCGGGCCGCGTTGGGATGCGGCGCGCCCTTCAGGATGCACCAGGCGCCGAGGTCGGCGATGGCCTGGTTGAACGTCCAGTCGAGCGGCACGCCGCCGTGCTTGGCCTCGTAGGCGGTGCCGCTCCACATCATCGACATGGCGATGTCGCTGTTGCGCCACATGGTCTTGCTCTGGTCCCCGGTGCGCCACCAGACCGCGACGTGCGGCTTGATCTGATCGAGCTTGCGGAACGCCCGGTCGAGGTCGAGCGGGAACAGCTTGTCCGGCGCGACCCCGTCCGCCAGCAGCGTCAGCATCAGCGTCGCCCAGGGACTGCCGGTGTTCGCCATGGCGCGCCGTCCCGGAAAGCGCTCCACGTCCCAGAAGTCGGCCCAGCCTTTCGGCTGCCGGTCCTTGTACAGCGCCGGGTTCCAGCAGAGCATCTGGCCGCCGATCACGTACAGCACGCCCCAGCGGCCGCACGATCCCGCCATCGCATCGCGCGCGATGTTGGGCATGCTGCTGCAATCCCCGAGATCGGCGAGGTAGCCGGAGATCTGCGCGAGCTCGGTGAACTGCGGGGCGATGATGTCCCATTCGACGTTGCCGGACGCCTGCATGGCAGCCGTCTTGGCCATCATCTCGCCATACGATGTCGAGATCGGGACAACGCGCACGCCGGTCGCCTTGGTGAAGGGATCGAAGAAGTTGCGCTTCAGCGCGTCGCCGAACGCCCCGCCGCTGGTGCGCACGGACACGGTGGATTCGAGCTTTTCCTGGGCTCGCCCGCCCCCCGGCATCGCGGTCAGCAGGCCGAGACCGACGGTGGCCTGGAGGAGTGCGCGTCGGTTCTGCATGGTCGGTCCTTCCGAGCAGGTGGGTTGGTGCTGTCGTCGATCAGGCCGCCGTGCGCTTCCTTGCGGCTGCCCTTGCCGCCCCGGCCAGCAGCATCAGGGCGATGGACGCCGCGACGAACAGGGTCGAGGCGGCGGCGATGACGGGGGAGATGCTGAACTCGATGTCCTCGAACATCTTGCGCGTGACCGCCTTGTGCTCGATGCCCGAGATGAAGAAGGAGACCACCGTCTCGTCGAACGAGGCCAGGAACGCGAACACCGATCCGGCCAGCATGGCGGGCCAGACGAGCGGGAGCGTGATCTCGCGGAAGCAGCGGATGCGGGACGCGCCGAGGTTCAACCCGGCCATCTCCAGCGAGGGCGGCAGCCGCTGCAGCGCCGCGGAGACGACCAGCACGACGTAGGGCACCGCGAGCGCCGTGTGCACCAGGATGAAGCCCAGGCGCGAGCCGATCAGTCCCAAGGGGGCGAACTGCAGGTACACGCCGATGGCCAGCACGATGGGCGGCACGATCAGCGGGGCCAGCAGCAAAGCCTCCAGCAGGGCCTTCCCGGGCATCCGGCCGCGGACGAGCGCCAGCGACGCGGCGGCGCCGACGACCGTGGCAAGCCCCGCCGTCAGCACGGCGTTGCCCAGCGAGAACAGGGTGGCGTCGACCCAGTCGTCGTCCGCCAGGAACGTGCGATACCACTGCAGCGAGAGGCCGGGCGGCGGGAAGCGGAACTCCGACCCGGCGCTGAAGGACACCGGCACGATGAGCAGCGTCGGTGCGATCAGGAAGACGAGGATCGCGACGCACAGCGTGCGGAACAGCCGGTCAGTCATGCGCGACGACCCGGCCCAGGTCGAGCCAGCGCTTGAAGGTCACGGCGATGCCGAGCGACAGCGCCAGCAGCACGCCCGAGATCGCCCCGGCGAAGGGCCAGTTCAGCAGCTCGGTCGCCTGCTGGCTGATCAGCGTGGCGATCATCAGCGTCTTGGGGCCGCCGAGCAGGGCCGGCGTGACGTAGAAGCCGAGCGCCATCACGAACACCAGCAGGCACCCCGCGGACACGCCCGGCAGGCTCAGCGGCAGCGTCACCGACCAGAACCGCCGGACCGGGCCGGCGCCGAGGTTCGTCGCGGCCTGCCCCAGCTCCGGCGCGATCGATTGCAGCGCCGAGTAGATCGGCAGGATCACGAACGGCATCAGCATGTGGGTCATGGCCATGAGCACGGCCGCGTTGCCGTAGAGCATGTCGATGGGCTGGCTGATCAGCCCCGCCTTCGACATCAGCCCGTTCAGGATGCCGTTGCGGTCCAGCAGCAGGATCCAGGCATAGGAGCGCACCAGCGTCGACGTCCACAGCGGCACCAGCACGCAGGCCGCGATCACCGTCGCCCAGCCGCCGCGCGTCCGCGCCATCAGCACGGCGACAGGGTAGCCCAGCAGCAGCGCGAGCGCCGTGCAGGCGCCTGAAATCCACAGGGTCCGGATGATGACGTCCATGTAGAGCGGCTGGCTCAGCAGCCTCGCGTAGTTCGACAGGCCGGGACGGGGTTCCAGCACGCTGGCGGCCAGGATGCGCAGGATCGGGGCGAAGAAGGCGAAGGCCAGCAGCGCCAGCAGGGGCGCGATCAGCAGGACGGTCAGCCCGCCGGGCAGCTGTCCCCGCAGCAGGCCGGATGGACGTGGCGCCGCGACGCCGGTCGACTGCGCCGGCAGGCCGTCCAGCGCCGGCCCGTCGGACACGGCGCTCATGCGGGCGGGGCGAACAGGTGCGAGTCCTCGGGACGCCACGCCAGCTGGACCGGGCTGCCCGGTTCAGGCAGCGCCGCCGCCGGGGAGGCGGTGCTCCGGTCGGCCCGCACCATCGTTCCGTCCGGCTGCCGCACCAGCAGGCTGACGCTGGCCCCGTTGAACACCGTCTGGACGAGCGTGCCTCGCACCGCGCAGCCCGGCTCGGAAGGTTCGTCGCCCGATGAGAGCCGCACCCGTTCGGGCCGCACCGCGATGACCACGGCCTCCCCCGGCTGCGCGCCCGGAGCCTCGTGGCGCGCCATGCAGAAGCCGCCGGGCAGCTCCACGCGCCAGCTGTCCGCCTCCCGTGCCACGAGGCGCCCGGCCAGCACGTTCATCTCGCCCACGAACCCCGCGACGAACAGGTTGGCCGGACGGTCATAGAGGTCGCGGGGCGAGCCGACCTGCACGATCCGGCCGCCCTCCATCACCGCGACCCGGTCGGACATCGTCAGCGCCTCGTCCTGGTCGTGCGTCACGTAGACCACCGTCGCCCCCAGCTGCTGCTGAAGCTGCTTGATCTCGATCTGCATGTGGTGGCGCAGCTTCTTGTCCAGCGCGCCGAGCGGCTCGTCCATCAGGATCACCGGCGGCTCGAACACGATGGCGCGGGCCAGCGCGACCCGCTGCTGCTGCCCGCCGGACAGCTGCGCCGGACGGCGGTCGGCAAGATCCGCGAGCCGCACCATCTCCAGCGCCCGGC
>CAHJXG010000261.1 GCA_903644035.1 Rhodospirillales bacterium | reverse complement strand
TGCGCCCGATGCCGTGGCGATGGCGGGGTTCAGCCAGGGCGCCATGATGGTCCTGCACGCCGGCCTGCGCCGCCCGGTGCCGCCGCGCGGCATCCTGGCCTACTCCGGCGCACTGCTCGACGGGCCGCGGCTGGCGGCCGAATGCGTGGGGCACCCGCCGGTGCTGCTGGTGCATGGCGAGCAGGACGAGATCGTGCCGTTCTCCCGTGCCGGGGCGGCGGAGGCGGCGCTGGTCCGGCTCGGCATCCCGGTGCAGACGCTGTGGTGCCCGAAGCTGGGGCATGGCATCGATGATGCCGGGTTGTCGGAGGGGGCGCTGTTCCTGCAGCGTTTGTTCGCGTGACGAAGCCATGACAAGCGCCGGCGTGGCTTGCCGGTGTGAGGTCCCGGTGCGATAACATGAGCAGGCTTGGCGGCGCACACGATCTGGCGGCCTGTCTTCCGATCAAGGCCCCAGATGTTGCGTCCGTGTATTAGGAGCGCGCATTGCCTGACGGAGGTTTGCACTTTCCAGCACTGGTCCTCAACGCCGATTTCCGGCCGCTCTCGTATTTCCCCCTCTCGGTCTGGAGTTGGCAGGACGCGGTGAAGGCCGTGTTCCTCGACCGCGTCTCGGTGCTCAGCGAATACGATGACGAGGTGCATTCGCCCAGCATGTCGATGCGCCTGCCGAGCGTCATCGCGCTCAAGGACTACATCCCGGCGGCGCGCAAGCCGGCGTTCACCCGGTTCAACGTGTTCCTGCGCGACGCGTTCAGCTGCCAGTACTGCGGCGACCGCTACCCCACGCATGACCTCACCTTCGACCATGTGGTGCCCCGCAGCCGCGGCGGGCGCACGACCTGGGAAAACGTCGTCACCGCCTGCGGCGGCTGCAACCTGCGCAAGGGCAGCAAGCTGCCACGGGAATGCCACATGCACCCGCGCCTGAAGCCGGCACAGCCCTCGACGTGGGAGCTGCAGGAGAACGGCCGGGCCTTCCCGCCGAACTACCTGCACGAAAGCTGGCGCGACTATCTGTATTGGGACAGCGAACTCGAAAGCTGACGCCACGCCCCGTGGTGGGGCGTGGCGCCTGCCGTCAGCGCGACGCGCTGTAGAGCTTGCTCGCGATCTCGAACATCTCCTCCGGCGCGTATTCCGGGCTGAACGCCGCGGCCTGGCCCGTCAGGTCGTGGATCTTCCCACCCTCCGGGTAGCCGTCGACCACCTCAAGCTCGCCCGGCGGGTCGCCCGGCAGGGCCTGCTCGCCGCCGCCCCAGATGCCCGCCATCTCCTTGTAGTCATCGGGGCTGAAGCGATACAGCCGGCGATGCGATCCCTCCGCCAAGTACTTCTGGCACTCGGGGATCTTGTCCAGGTTGATGTTCGGCGTCGGCAGCATCTGCTCGATGGCGACGCCGGTGAGCTTCTTCAGCGCCAGCGCATAGGCGTGGGCGTGCACGGACCCGCGGACCAATAGGTAACCGCAGACCTCGCGGCCGGTCGGCTCCGTCATCGTCTCGTAGACCCGCAGCTTGTGGATGCGGGCGCCGCATTCCAGGTGGAAGTTGTGCAGCAGGTCGAACACCACGTTCCCCGTGGTGGTCACCATGTCCATGTTCCAGGACGCGGCGTTGCTGTTCATCGGCATCGCGCCGCCGCCGTTCGCCAGGAAGGACCCGGCCAGCCGGATGTCCTGCATGGCCGAGAACGGCGCGTCGGTGATGTCGGCCCCACCCTTCTCGTTCGCCGGCATGTCCGGCCCGGCATTCAGCATGGATACGCCGTTGGACACCAGCTCGACATGGCCCAGTTCCTCCGCCGTGATGGCGGCAACGAGGCTGTAGAACGGCCGCAGCTTCGCCTTGCTGCGAAAGTTGAAGCTTTGGAACATGTAGTTGCCGAGCGTGGACATCTCGCCATACTTGCCGCCCAGCAACTCCTGCAGTGCGGCGGCGGCGTTCGGATCCTGCTTCTTCGGCGCCGGAAGGTCGGCTTGCAGCTTGTCTATTCTTAGGAACATCGTCGGTATCTCCGTCGAGTGTGCGGCACGTGCCGATCATCCAACGGGGCCCTCATGCCCGGGTTGCGTTCAACTCTTCGACTTACACCCGCTCGCTTACCGCGATCGCCACCTTGCAGCCCGCCTTGATCACGGCCGACATCAGGCGGTAGGCCGGCGCCTGCTCCGCCTCGTGCTCCAGGCCGATGTCACGGTGCTCCTGCTCCTCGGCGCGGAACCGCTCGATGGTGGCGCGGAGCGGTGCCTCCTCCTCGCCCAGCGACGCCGCCTGGGCCGCGTAGTGCTCGTCAATGGCCTCCTCGACGGCAACCGTGCAGGCCATCGCCGCCCGGTCCCCCAGCGCCGCCGTCACCGCGCCCAGCGCAAAGCCCGCCACGTGCCACAGCGGCAGCAGCGCCGTGGGCCGCACCCGGCGGCTGCGGATCAGGCCGGTGAAGGTGTCGAGGTGGTGCTGCTCCTGGTCCTTCATGTGCCGGATCAGGTCGCCCTGGGGGCCGCGGCCCATGATGAGGAGCTGTCCCTCGTAGATGCGCGCCGCGCCGTACTCGCCGGCATGGTCCACGCGGATGATGCGCTCGATCGTGTCGCGCGCCGTGGGGTCGCCGGGCAAGGGGGTCCGTGCGCTGCCGACCGTCGTCATATCGCTCATGCCGTGCCTCGCTGCTTTCCCAAGGAGATGGCGAGGAACCCGGCCAGCGCCAGGGCGAGCCCCAGGTTCATCGCCGCCATCGACACCGGCAGGCCCGGCAGCAGGAAGGCCGGCTCGTCGCAGGGCTTGCTGACGGTCGCCGGCATCCGCGCCAGGCGCTCGGCGATGCTGCCGCCGCCCAGCGACGGCGCCGCGCATTCCGGCAGCGGGCTGGGCCACCAGTGCTGCTCCACGCCGACATGCACCGCCGCGAGCACGGCGCCGGACAGCGCCGCGAG
>CAHJXG010000260.1 GCA_903644035.1 Rhodospirillales bacterium | reverse complement strand
CGCCCGCACGGCGTCCGCGATCTCCGCGTCGGCGCAGGCGACGGCGACCGGGCCGATATCCGCCTCCCGCGCGCGGTCGAGCACGTGCAGGATCATCGGCTTCCCGGCGATGAGCGCCAGCGGCTTGCCGGGCAGGCGGGCGGAGGCCATCCGGGACGGGATCACGATGATGGGGTTCACGCGGCGGCGCCGAGGTCGGGAAGGGTTTGCATAGCGTGCGGCGCACATTTAGGTAGGCAAGTCCGCCGGCGCAACGCCCGGCGCCTTGGAGGACTCCCCATGCGTCACGCCTTGACCGCCGCCGCCCTCATGCTGCTCGCCGCAACCCCGGCCTGGGCGCAGAACCAGCAGATGACCCAGCCCTCCACCTCGCAGAACCAGTCGCAGGCCGTGCAGAACCAGGGCCAGCAGCCTGCCAACGCCCGCGAGGTCAGCCCGACCGTGCCCACCGCCACCGAGAACGGCGTGACCAAGCCGCAGGGGCCCACCAGCGGTCCCACCAGCCAGGGGTCGAGCGGCAAGAGCCAGTAGCCTCTCCGTGCAGGAGCTGATCGCGGCGGCGGAGGCGGCGGCCGACGTCGCCGCGGCGGCGATCCGCCCGTTCTATCGCGGGGGCGTCGGCGCCGACCTGAAATCCGACGCCAGCCCCGTCACCATCGCCGACCGCACGGCGGAGCTCGCGATGCGCGCCGTGCTGTCGCAGCGTTGCCCCGAGCATGGCATCCTGGGCGAGGAGTTCGGCCTCGACCGCCCGGGCGCCCGGCTGCGTTGGGTGCTGGACCCCATCGACGGCACCCGCGCCTTCATCACCGGGCGCCCGACCTTCGGCACGCTGGTCGCCCTGCTGGACGGCCCGGTCCCGATCCTGGGCGTGATCGACCAGCCGATCACCGGGGAACGCTGGATCGGCGCCGCCGGGCAGCCCACCCGGTTCCGCGGCGCCCACGGCCGGGCCGGCTGCCGGCCCTGCGCCGGGCTGGACCAGGCCGAGCTGTCCTGCACCGCGCCCGAGATCTTCACCCCGGCGCAGACCACCGCCTGGCAGCGCCTCGCGGCGGCGGCGCAGCGCACATCCTGGGGCGGGGATTGCTACGCCTATGGCCTGCTGGCGCTCGGCGCCATCGACGTCGTCGCGGAACCCGGCCTCAAGGTCTGGGATTGGGCCGCGCTGGTGCCGGTGGTCGAGGGCGCGGGCGGACGCATGACCGATTGGCAGGGCCGTCCCCTGCACCCCGATGGCGACGGCTGCGCGCTCGCGGTCGGCGACCCGGCCTTGCTCCCGCCCGCCCTGGCGCTGCTGGCGGCTTGACGCGGGCCATGCTCCCCCCTGCAATGGCCTGACCCGATCACGGAGGCCCCATGCTGCGCTGCCTGCTGCTCCTGCTGCTGTTCGCCGTGCCTGCGCAGGCTCAGGTGACGCGCAGCCACGCCCTCACCATCCTCGGCACCCCCGCTCTGCCGCCGGACTTCCCCCAATTCCCCTACGTGAACCCGGCGGCGCCGAAGGGGGGCGAGGCGGTGTTCGCCATGGTCGGCAGCTTCGACGGCTTCAACCCCTACATCCTGCGCGGCAACGCGGCCATCGGCACCGGCGCGACCTGGCAGCCCGGCGTCGGCGGCACCGCCGCCGGGTCGGCGGGCGGCCATGTGTGGGAGACCCTGCTGGTCGGCTCGGCCAATGAGGTCGCGACCGGCTACGGCCACCTGGCCGAGACCATCGAGCTGGCCGCCGACCGCATGTGGGTCGCCTTCGAGCTGCGGCCCGAGGCGCGCTTCGCCGACGGCACGCCCGTGACCGCGCAGGACGTGGCCTGGACGTTCAGGACGCTGATGGAGAAGGGCCGCCCCTCCGTCCGCGTCGCCTATGCCGACGTGCAGGACGCGGTGGCGGAAAGCGCGCGCCGGGTGGTGTTCCATTTCAAGTCGAACCAGAACCGCGAGCTGCCGCTGGCCGTGGGCGGCCTGCCGGTGCTGTCGGAGAAGTGGTGGTCCACCCGCGACTTCACCAAGCCGCTGACCGAGCCGCCCTTGGGCAGCGGCCCCTACCGCGTCGAGAGGTTCGAGCTGGGCCGCAGCGTGACCTATGCGCGCGATCCCAACTGGTGGGCGCGGGACCGGCCGACGGGGAAGGGCTTCCACAACTTCGACCGCGTGCGGATCGAGTATTTCCGCGACCAGACCGTCGCGATGCAGGCGTTCAAGGCCGGGCAGATCGACTACCGGCAGGAGAACGTCTCGAAGGAATGGGCGACCGGCTACGACTTTCCCGCCGTGCGCGACGGGCTGGTGCGCCGCGATGAGATCGCGCACCGCCTGCCGGTCGGCATCCAGGGGTTCAGCATGAACACCCGGCGCCCGATGTTCGCCGACCCGCGCGTGCGCGAAGCGATGGCCCAGGTGTTCGACTTCGAATGGATGAACAAGAACCTGTTCTTCGGCACCTACAACCGCACCCACAGCTACTTCGGCAACACGGCGCAGGAGGCGTCCGGCCTGCCTGACGCGGACGAACAGGCGCTGCTGGCGCCGTTCCGCGACAAGCTGCCCCCGGCGCTGTTCACCGAGCCGTTCCGCGTGCCCAGCACCGATGCGTCCGGCAACAACCGCGACGGGCTGCGGCGGGCGTTGGCGCTGCTGAAGGAGGCCGGCTGGACCATCCGTGACCGCAAGCTGGTGGATGGCGCCGGCAAGCCGATGGCGTTCACCATCCTGCTCAGCGACCCCAACCTGGAGCGGGTGGCGCTGCCCTACCAGCAATGGCTGCAGCGCCTGGGCATCGAGGTCGGCATCCGCACCGTGGACAGCGCGCAGTACGAGCGGCTGACCGACGACTACGACTTCGACATGACGACGATGATCTACCCCGGGTCCGACCTGCCGGGGAACGAGCTGCGGGACGAGTTCTCCTGCATCGGCGCCAAGACGCCGGGCGGCAGCAACCTCGCCGGCGTCTGCGACCCGGCGGTCGATGCGCTGATCGAGAAGGCCATCGCGGCGCAGGACCGGGAAACGCTGGCGACCGCCGGGCGGGCGCTCGACCGGGTGCTGCTGCGCGGCTGGTACATGGTGCCGAACTGGCACAACGAGCGGTTCAACATCGCAACCTGGAACCGCTTTGGCCGGCCGGCCCAGCCGATCCGCGACGGGTTCGTGCTGGACAGCTGGTGGATCGATCCGAACCTCTCCGCCCGGGCCGACACGGCGCGCAAGGCGCCGAACTAGTGCTTTGGCGCAATCGGGAGATGCAGATCGTGGGGCGGATGAGCGAAGCGCCGTCCGCCTCCTGCTGGCACCGCCGATTGGCGCATGGCGCCACGCCTATGCGCCCTACACGTCCGGGTCGGCCCAGCCAGCCGTGGCCTAAGCTGCAGAAGGCTGCTTAGGCTTGGCCAGCTACCTGCTGCGCCGGCTTCTGCTGCTGATTCCCACGCTGCTGGGCATCATCGCCATCAACTTCGCCGTCGTGCAGTTCGCGCCCGGCGGCCCGGTCGAGCAGGCCATCGCCGAGACCCGCGGGCGCGGGGGCGACGCGACCGCCCGCATCACCGGCGCCACCAGCGACAGCGGCGCCTATCGTGGCGCCCGCGGGCTGGACGCCAAGCAGATCGAGGAGCTGAAGCGCCAGTTCGGCTTCGACAGGCCGGCCGGCGAGCGGTTCCTCGCCATGCTGGGCGGCTACCTGAGCTTCGACTTCGGCCGCAGCTTCTTCCGGGACCAGACGGTGGTGGCGCTGGTGCTGCAGAAGATGCCGGTCAGCGTCTCCTTGGGCCTGTGGTCCACCCTGCTGATCTACCTCGTCAGCATCCCGCTCGGCATCAAGAAGGCGGTGCGGGACGGCAGCCGGTTCGACGTGGCGAGCAGCGCCGTGGTGCTGGTGGGCTACGCGGTGCCAGGCTTCCTGTTCGCGATCCTGCTGGTCGTGCTGTTCGCGGGCGGCAGCTTCCTCCAGATCTTCCCGCTGCGCGGACTGACCAGCGCCGGGTCGGGGGAGTGGTCGTGGCCGGCGCGGGTGGCAGACTACGCCTGGCACATGGTGCTGCCGACGGTGGCGCTGGTCGCGGGCGGGTTCGCGGGGCTGACGATCCTGACGAAGAACTGCTTCCTCGACGAGATCCGCAAGCAGTACGTCGTGACCGCCCGGGCCAAGGGGGCGGGCGAGCAGCGGGTGCTGTACGGCCACGTGTTCCGCAACGCCATGCTGCTGATCGTGGCCGGGTTCCCCGCGGCGTTCATCGGCATCCTGTTCAGCTCGGCGCTGCTGGTGGAGATCGTGTTCTCGCTGGACGGGCTGGGCCTGCTGGGGTTCGAGAGCGCGATCCGCCGCGACTACCCCGTCATGTTCGGCACG
>CAHJXG010000259.1 GCA_903644035.1 Rhodospirillales bacterium | reverse complement strand
GAGCCGAGCGCCGCCGACAGCGCGGCCACGCCGCGCACCGCGTCCAGCCCCGGGAGCAGCAGCGATCCCGTCAGCTCCGCCCGCGGCAGCACCTTGAGCGTCACCTCGGTGATGACGGCCAGCGTGCCGTGGCTGCCGGTCAGCAGCTTGCACAGGTCCAGCCCGGTGACGTTCTTCAGCACGCGGCCGCCGGAGCGGATCACCTCGCCCGCGCCGTTCACCGCGCGCACGCCCATCACGTGGTCGCGCATCGCCCCCCAGGCGACCCGGCGCGGCCCCGACAGGTTGGTGGCGACCACGCCGCCCAGCGTCTGCACGCCCGCCTCCGTCCCCAGCAGCGCCGAAAGGTCCGGCGGTTCCGCGATCAGGCCCTGGCCGCCTTCCGCGAGCTTCGCCTCCAGGTCGGGGATGGTGATCCCTGCGCCCGCCGAGATGATCAGCTCCTGCGGCGCATACAGCGACACCGCCGTCAGGTTGCGCGTGGACAGCCCGCGCGCCGCCTGCACCGGGCGCAGCATCCCCGCCTTGGTGCCGCGCCCCTGGATCAGCAGCGGCTCGTTCGCGGCGCGGGCGGCGAGGATCGCGTCCACGATCCCGCCCTCATGCGCCGGCGCCGACGCGGCGCTCATGCCGTGGCGCTCAGGCGGCGACGGGCAGGGGCGCCGCCACGGGCGGCTCGACCAGCGGGAACACCTTGCTCGGGTTCAGCAGCCAGTCCGGGTCGAAGGCCGACTTGATGCGCCGCTGCTGGTCCAGCTCGATGCCGGTGAACTGCACGTGCATCAGGTCCCGCTTCTCGACGCCCACCCCGTGCTCGCCCGTCAGGCAGCCGCCGACCTCGACGCACAGCTTCAGGATGTCGGCGCCGAACCTCTCCGCATCCTCGAAGCTGCCGGGCAGGTTGGCGTCGAACATGATGAGCGGGTGCAGGTTGCCGTCGCCCGCATGGAAGATGTTGGCGACCTTGAGGCCGTAGTCGTCGCTCATCTCGCCGATGCGCCGCAGCACGAAGGGCAGCTGCCCCGTGGGGATGGTGCCGTCCATGCACAGGTAGTCCGGGCTGATCCGCCCCACCGCGCCGAACGCCCCCTTGCGGCCCTTCCAGATGGCGACGCTCTCCTCGACCGACTGGCTGACCCGCAGGCTGATGGGGTGGAACGGCTCGCACAGCGTGGCGATGCGGCCCAGCAGGTCGTCCTGCTCGGCGACGCTGCCTTCGACCTCGATGATCAGCATGGCCTCCGCGTCCAGCGGGTAGCCGGCATGGGCGAATGCCTCGCAGGCGTGGATCGCCGGGCGGTCCATGAACTCCAGCGCCACGGGGATGATGCCGGAGCCGATGATCGCATCGACCGCGCGCCCGGCGGTCTCGTTCGCGTCGAACGCCACCAGCATGGCGCGCTGCCCCTCGGGTGCCCGGAGGATGCGCACGGTCACCTCCGTCACCATCGCCAGCATCCCCTCGCTCCCGGTCAGGAGGCCGAGCCAGTCGTAGCCGGCCGCGTCCAGATGCTGCCCGCCGATGTCGAGGACCTCCCCCTCCATCGTGACGATCCGGAGGCCCAGTAGGTTGTTGGCCGTCACCCCGTATTTCAGGCAGTGCGCGCCGCCCGAGTTCATGCCGACGTTGCCGCCGATCATGCAGGCGAGCTGGCTGCTGGGGTCTGGCGCGTAGAAGAAGCCCTGCGCCGCCACCGCGTTGGTGATGCCGATGTTGGTGACGCCCGCCTGCACGGTGGCGCAGCGGTCGCCGTAGTCGATGTCGAGGATGCGGTTCATCCGCATCAGCCCCACCACGACGCTGTCCGACATCGGCAGCGCGCCGCCCGACAGGCTGGTGCCGGCGCCGCGCGGCACCACGCGCACGCCGTTCCTGTGGCAGAAGGCCAGCACCGCCGCGACCTGCTCCGTCGTCTCCGGCAGCACGACGGCGAGCGGGACCTGGCGGTAGGCCGGCAGCCCGTCGGTCTCATAGGGCTTGAGGCGCAGCGCCTCGCTGATGACGCCCGACGCGGGCAGCAGGGCCTGCAGCCCGGCCACGATCTCGGGGCGCCGGGCGATGACGTCGGCCTTGGGCGGCGGTTGCGCGATCATTGTCTGTTCCCCCGTGCTTCCCCTGAACATGGAACCGGGCGCCAGCATCGGCAAGACGCAAAAAACCCCGGGACAAAGCCCCGGGGCGTGTTCAGCGCAGAAGGATCGCGGGCGTCAGCCCTGGCGCGCCTTCATGCGGGGGTTCTTCTTGTTGATCACGTAAACGCGGCCATGCCGGCGCACCACGCGGCAATTCTTGTCGCGGAGCTTGGCCGACTTCAGGCTGTTGCGGATCTTCATGGCACGACCTTCGGGGCTTGCAGGCCCAGGATTGCGGTTGGATTGGACGGGTCGCGCTGGTTACTGAGAAGGATGCGCAGTGTCAAGGCGGTGCGGCCCCGCAGCATCCGGCCCATATCCAGGGAGTACCCGCACAGGACACCCTCGATGAACGACCGCGCCACCTGGACCGCGTTCCTGCTGATGTGCTTTGCCCTCGTCGGCCTCACCGGCCTGTTCGCGACCTACGCCACCACCATCCCGTGGGAGCGCGCGCTGATCCGCACCGGCGTGCTGGACCAGGTGCTGGCCGCCGCCCGCGCGCCGGACGCCGACGCCAGGCTCTCGGCCCTGCGC
>CAHJXG010000258.1 GCA_903644035.1 Rhodospirillales bacterium | reverse complement strand
TCCGGCGAGCCGCAGGGCTTTTCCGAAGGCGCCCCGGTCTCGACGGCCGCCTGGGCCGGCGGCGACCCTGCGGTGCTCAAGGCCGCCGCGGCGCAGGCCGCGCCCGGAATTGCCTCCCTGCTCAACCGGATCGAGGCCGCACGCCGGCAGAGCGACCCGAACAGCCTGCTGAACCGCCCGGCTCGCATCTATTTCACCGGCGTGACCGGCGCGCCCGGCGACGGCAACAGCAGCTTGCCGGCGCAGATGCGCACCAAGCTGGGCGCCATGGGCCTGGTGATCCAGGACGCGGCGGGCGGCGCCGACTTCAGCCTGGCCGGCCAGGTGCAGACCGCGCCCGGCGCCAAGGGCACAATGCGGATCGAGCTGCAATGGATCGTGATGGACGGCAGGGGCGCCGAGCGCGGCCGGATCGTGCAGCTCAACGAGGTGCCGCCGGGCACGCTGGACCGCTACTGGGGCGATGTCGCCGTCGTGGTGGCCGACGAGGCCGCCGGCGGCGTGCGCGATGTCGTGCTGAACGCGAGCGGGGCGCGGGCGGCCAAGTGACGGGTGCCGCCGGTCGTGACAGCCTGCACCCAGGTTGCTAAACCCCTACGGCGCACGGCCTGCCCAACTTTCGGGACCTCCAACGCATGAAAATTCTCGCCTGCAACAGCAACCGGCCGCTGGCCGAGGCGGTGGCCGCCGCGTTGCACCTGAAACCGGCGAACGCATCGGTGCGCCGGTTCGCCGATCTGGAGATTTTCGTCGAGGTCCACGAGAACGTGCGGGGCGAAGACGTGTTCGTGATCCAGAGCACGTCCTACCCGGCCAACGACCACATGATGGAGCTGCTGATCACCTGCGACGCGCTCCGCCGCGCCTCTGCCCGGCGCATCACCGCCGTCATCCCGTATTTCGGCTATGCCCGGCAGGACCGCAAGGCCGGGCCGCGCACGCCGATCAGCGCCAAGCTGGTGGCGAACCTGATCACCCAGGCCGGCGCGAACCGGGTGCTGACGCTCGACCTGCACGCCGGGCAGATCCAGGGGTTCTTCGACATCCCGGTCGACAACCTGTATGCCGCGCCCATGTTCGCCCGCGACATCCGCAGCCACTTCGACGGGCGCGACATCATGATCGTCTCGCCGGACGTGGGCGGCGTTGTGCGGGCGCGGGCCATCGCCACCCGGCTCAACTGCGACCTGGCGATCATCGACAAGCGCCGGGACCGCGCCGGCGTGTCGGAGGTGATGAACGTCATCGGCGACGTGCGCGGCAAGGACTGCATCCTGGTGGACGACATCGTCGACAGCGGCGGCACGCTGTGCAACGCGGCGGTGGCGCTGATGGGCAACGGCGCGAAGTCGGCGAGCGCCTACATCACCCACGGCGTCCTGTCCGGCAGCGCAGCGGAGCGCATCGCCGCCTCGCCCATCGAATGCATGACCATCACCGACAGCATCCTGCCCACCGAGGCCGTGCTGCAGAGCCGCAACCTCCGGCTGTTCTCGATTGCCCCCATCCTCGCCGAGGCCATGCAGCGGATCTCGGACGAGAGTTCCGTCAGCTCGCTGTTCGACTGAGAAGGAAACCATGCCATGAAGCTGTTCTACGCGCCGGGCGCCTGTTCCATGGGAATCCACATCCTGCTGGAGGAGATCAGCAAGCCGTATGAGCTGAGCAAGCTCGACATCCGTGCCGGCGAGAACATCCGTCCGCCGTTCAGCGAGCTGAACCCCAAGGGCAAGGTGCCCACGCTGCAGCGCGACGACGGGTCGGTCGTGACCGAGTTCCCGGTGATTGCCCACTACCTCGCCAAGACCAACCCGGAGGCAGGGCTGCTGCCCACGTCCGAGGAGGCCGAGCTGCGGGCGGCGGAGGCGATGGACTACTGCGTGGCGACCATCCACATGCAGGCCTTCACCCGGCAGTTCCGGCCCGGCAACTTCAGCAAGAATGAGGCCGAGCACGACGCGGTCAAGGCGCAAGGCCGCGAGATGGCCGCCAAGGGCTTCGACCTGATGGATAAGGCGCTGGCCGGCAAGGAGTGGATTGCCGGCGGCTACAGCATCGCCGACAGCGCCCTGTTCTATGTCGCCTTCTGGGGCAGGCGCGCGGGCATGGCGTTGCCGCCGAACGTGGCCGCGCATCTCGACCGCATGTTGGCCCGCCCAGCCGTGCAGCGCATGATCGAGCAAGAAGGCCTGACCGCCTGATGCTTACCGCGCGCGCGTTCTGGTTCCTGCGCCATGGCGAGACCGACTGGAACGCCCGCAACCTGTCTCAGGGGGCCGTGGACGTGCCGCTGAATGAGGTCGGCCTCGCCCAGGCCCGCACCGCTGCGGAGGTGCTGCGAAGCCGGGGCATCCGCTCCATCGTCACCAGCCCGCTGTCCCGTGCCTATGACACCGCCGTTATCGTCGGCGAGCACATCGGCGTGCCGCTGGAGGTGGAGGAGGAGTTGCGGGAGGTGGCGTTCGGCGTGCAGGAAGGCCAGCCGATGGCCGAGTGGTTCGACGACTGGGTCGCCGGCGCGTTCACGCCGGAGGGGGCGGAGCCGTTCAACGTGCTGCGTGCCCGCGCCGTGGCGTCAATCAACCAGGCGCTGACCCGGCCGGCGCCGGTGCTGGTGGTGGCGCACGGGGCGCTGTTCCGCGCATTGCGGGCCGAGATGGGCCTCGCGCCCAACGTCCGCACACCCAACGCGGTGCCATTCTTCTGCGAGCCTGGCTCGCCCTGGACGCTGACGCCCGCCTCGTAACCAAGATGACCGGCCGCGCGCCCTTGTTAGCGACACCGAAATATTGTTTGTTTCGATGTCATGAAGATATCAGTGATGGGCATCGGCTATGTCGGCGCGGTCTCATGCGGCTGCCTGGCCTCCTTCGGCCATAAGGTGGTGGGTGTTGACGTCGTGCCCGACAAGGTCGCCATGCTCGCACGCGGGCAGTCGCCCATCGTGGAAGACGAGATCGACCGCCTGATCGCGGAGGGCGTCGGCCAGGGCCGGTTGCGCGCGATGACCAGCATCGCCGACGCCGTGGCGGCCACCGACGTGTCGTTCATCTCGGTGGGCACGCCGAGCGGTCCCGACGGCGGCGTCAGCCTGCGGGCGGTGGACGAGGTGACGGTGTCGATCGGCCGGGAACTGCGCGGCAAGCCCGGCATGCACACCGTGGTGATGCGGTCCACGGTGCCGCCCGGCACGGCGGAGGACCGGGTGATCCCAATGCTCGAGCAGGCCAGCGGCAAACGGCATGGCGAGGGCTTCCGCTATCTGTCGAACCCGGAATTTCTGCGGGAAGGCTCCTCGGTGCGCGACTTCCACTCCCCGCCCTACACGCTGATCGGCGCCGCGCCGGGCGACAATGGGGACGTGCTGCGCGAGATTTATGCGGACGTCGAGGGCGCCGTGCATGTGGCCCCTTACCGCGTGACGGAGGCGGTCAAGTACCTGGCCAACGCCTATCATGCGGTCAAGCTGGCCTTTGCCAACGAGGGTGGGGCGATCCTGGCCTCGCTCGGCGTGGACGCCCGGGCCGCCTTCCGGCTGTTCTGTGAGGATCGGGCGCTGAACATCTCGCCCGCCTACCTCACGCCGGGGTTCGCGTTCGGCGGCTCGTGCCTGCCCAAGGACATCCGCAGCCTGCTGGCGCTTGCCGACCAGGCCAACATCGCAGCGCCATTCCTCAACCAGGTGCTGCCCAGCAATCATGCGATCATCGAGCAGACCTTCGAAGCGATTGCGGCCCACGGCCGGCAAACCGTGGCGCTGTTCGGCCTGGCGTTCAAGCAGGGCACGGATGATCTGCGTGAAAGCCCGTTCGTGATCCTGGCCGAGCGCCTGTTGGGGCGCGGATATGACCTGCGCATCTTCGACCGCTCGGTCCAGGTCGCGCGGCTGATGGGCAGCAACCGCGCCTACATCGAGCGCGAGATCCCGCATTTGGAGCGGCTGCTGTTTCCCGAGCCGGCCGCGACCCTGGAGGGCGCCGGGCTGGTCGTGTTGGGACACATCGGCCCGGCTGACCGCCCGGCGCTGCTTCGCGCGCTTCGCGGCCGCAAGGTCCTCGACCTGATTGGTCTCGCCGAAGTCCGAGACCATCCAGGGATCAGCTACCAAGGGCTTTGCTGGTGAAGCCGCGGCTGCTGTTCATCTCGCCCCGGTTCCTGTTTCCGCTTGACCAGGGTGGGCGTATCCGCACCGCGAACACGTTGCGCCACATGAAGGGCGGCACGTTCGACATCACCTTGGTCTCCCCGGCTCCGCCAAAGGCTGAACGCTTTGCGGAACAGACGGCAGCGTTATGCAACCGGTTCCTGTCTTGGCCCGAAACGCCGGCATCTTCTCTGCAACGCGCGATGGCGGTGGTCGGAAGGCTGCCGGTGGCCGTCGCGATGGATGCCTCTGTCGCCGGACGGACTCTGGTCGCCCAGGAGTTGGCAACGCGGCCCGACATCGTCGTGGTGGATTTCCCGCACGCTGCCGTGCTGCTGCCGGATGACCTTGTAGTGCCGTCGTTGATGTTCACCCACAATGTCGAGGCGGAGATCTTCTCGCGTCATGCGCGGGTCGTTCGTGGACCAATGCGTTGGATGTGGCGGGATCAAGCCCGCAAGATGCGGAGATTCGAGCGGGACACTCTGCGCCGCTTCGACGGCGTGGTCGCCGTATCCACCCGCGACGCCGACACGTTGCGCGAGGCCTACGACATTCAGCATGTTGAGCCCGTGGAGACGGGGGTGGACACCGAGTACTACGCGTTCCACGCACCTGACGAGGCACCGGCATTTGGGCCAACGGAGGGCACTGTGGTGTTCACGGGTTCGATGGATTCCCGCTCGAACATAGAGGGCGTCACGTTTCTGATGCGCGAGGTCTGGCCCGCAGTGTTGCGGGCCCGCCCGCACGCACGCGCTGTCATCGTTGGCCGAAATCCGCCGGAAGCACTGGTGGCGGAGGCGGAGGCTCGGGGTCTTAGATGGGAGTTTACTGGGCTGGTCGAGGACGTGCGGCCTTATGTTGCCGGTGCACACGTATATGCCATTCCACTGCGCGTGGGCAGCGGCACTCGAATCAAGGTTTTCGAAGCGATGGCGATGGGCTGCCCTGTCGTTTCGACCTCGATGGGAGTGGAAGGGCTGCCAGTAAGGAACGGCGTTGACTATCGCGCCGCTGATACAGCTACCGCCTTCTCGACCGCATTGCTGACGCTGTTGGAAGACGCACCGCGGCGTCAGATGATGGCATCGACTGCACGCAACTTGGTGGCTGGTCGATTTGCCTGGGCACAGGTGGTCTTACAATTCGAGGCTCTGTGCCAAGCGGCAATGCATCGGGATATGGCTACATAGAGGTTGAGGTTTTTTTTGCGGGGACAGGATTTGAACCTGTGACCTTCAGGTTATGAGCCTGACGAGCTACCGGGCTGCTCCACCCCG